>JAHEYA010000036.1 GCA_023251855.1 Bacteroidota bacterium | reverse complement strand
TGAAATTCAAAAAATAATTAAAGGTCTGGTTTCTTATATGAAGGGATCAGATTTAAAGGGTTCAAAGTTTATACATAATTAGGAGACTTACTAACTTATAAACCTTTGAACTTAGAACTACAAAAATATGGCCAACGAGATTTTAGAAGAAAAAATTAACGAAGAATATAAGTACGGTTTTGTAACTGATATTGCTGCTGATAATGCTCCTAAAGGTTTAAATGAAGATATTATCCGGTTTATTTCTACGAAAAAAAATGAACCGGAATGGATGTTGGCATACCGATTAAAAGCATTGCGTCATTGGTTAACTTTGGAAGAGCCTCACTGGGCGCATGTTTTCTACCAAAAACCAAATTTTCAGGATATTATTTATTATTCCGCACCAAAGCCAAAAAAGCAATTGAATAGTTTAGATGAAGTAGATCCTGAATTATTAAAAACGTTCGAAAAGCTTGGTATTTCAATAGAAGAACAAAAAAGATTATCCGGTGTTGAAAGCCGTATAGCTGTTGATATAGTAATGGATAGTGTTTCTGTGAAAACAACTTTCAAAGAAGCATTGGCTGATAAAGGAATTATATTTTGTTCTTTTGGAGAAGCTGTTCAGGAGCACCCGGAGCTGGTTAAGAAGTATATGGGATCTGTAGTTCCTTATACTGATAATTTTTATGCAGCACTCAATGCTGCTGTTTTTACAGATGGTTCGTTTTGTTATATCCCAAAAGGTGTTCGTTGTCCGATGGAGCTTTCAACTTATTTTCGTATCAACTCAGCCGGTACCGGTCAGTTTGAACGTACTTTGATTGTTGCTGATGAAGATTCGTATGTGAGTTACCTCGAAGGCTGTACCGCACCTATGCGTGACGAAAACCAATTACATGCAGCGGTTGTCGAATTGATCGCTCATAAAAATGCAGAAATAAAATACAGTACCGTTCAAAACTGGTATCCTGGAGATAAAAATGGAAAAGGGGGGATTTTTAATTTCGTTACCAAACGTGGTATTTGTTTGGAAGATAATTCCAAAATTTCCTGGACACAGGTGGAAACAGGCTCTGCCATCACATGGAAATATCCTTCGGTAATTTTAAAAGGTGATAATTCAGTGGGCGAATTTTATTCGGTGGCTGTTACAAACAACTACCAACAGGCGGATACAGGGACTAAAATGATGCATCTTGGTAAAAATACACGCAGCACAATTATTTCAAAAGGTATTTCGGCAGGCTTTAGCAACAATAGTTATAGAGGATTGGTACGTATTGCAAAAGGTGCAAGCAATGCGCGTAATTTTTCGCAATGCGACAGCTTGTTGATGAGTGATAAATGCGGAGCTCATACATTCCCTTATATCGAAATTAAAGATAAAACAGCCATTGTAGAGCATGAGGCAACTACTTCAAAAATTGGTGAAGATCAATTATTCTATTGTAAACAACGTGGTATTGATACCGAAAAAGCAATCGGTTTGATAGTGAATGGTTATTGCAAAGAAGTACTAAATAAATTACCAATGGAATTTGCTGTGGAAGCACAAAAGCTGCTAGCAGTGAGCTTGGAAGGAAGTGTTGGATAAATAAATTTTTTTAAATGATTAATTAATGATTCATATCTGTACTAATGCGTAACTATATTTTTCTTCTTTTTTCTCTCCTTTTTCTTTTAGCGAATGTTCAGGCAAATCCCGGGAAACTGATTAGTTATAAGCTAATTCATTCGTATTCTATTCCTGAATTGGATTCTATTTGGAAAAGCAAAAAGATCAAAAAATTTATGGCGAATATAAATAACCCATTGGATGTTTTTGAAGTGTTCTACGAAACCACTTGGTATGACGGTACTCCAGTTGAAGCTTCCGGCATATTTTTTCTTCCAAGAGAAAAAGGTAAAGAGTTCCCAATGATATGTTATCACCATGGAACACAGGTTCAAAAAGAACGAAAAATAATGTTTATGGGTGAACAAGCTATTTGTACTGCTTTTGCTGCAAGTGGCTATATGGTTGCGTTTCCCGATTATATTGGATTAGGTGATGGAGAAAAAACGCATCTATATCTTCATATTGAAACCGAGGCAGCCGCAGCAATTGATTTGTTGCGAGCTGTTAAAGAGTTGATCGTTAAAGAAGATGCTAAACAAAGTAAATTTTTATTTTTGACTGGCTATTCTCAAGGTGGACATGCTACTTTGGCAACACTTAAAGTAATGCAAGAAAAATATCCGAATGAGTTCAAAGTTACTGCGGCAGCACCAATGAGTGGTGCTTATGATCTTGGCGGAGTGCAAAGTGAAGTGATGTTTAAACCCTATACTCATCCCGGTTATTTGCCCTATCTATTGTACTCTTATCAGGAAGTATACAAATGTTTTAATGACCCGAATTGTTCTTTCAAATCCCCATATGCAGAGGCTTTGCCCTCTCTTTTTGATGGAAAACATACCATGGCAGATATTAATAAAGTCATGCCGGTGGTGCCTAAAGATGCATTGAAAGATGAATTTGTAAAGGCGTATGCCGATAATGATAAATTTCCATTTAAGTTGGCACTTGCTGCAAATAGTGTACATGATTGGAAACCCGAGACCCCTGTTATGCTCTGCTATTGTAAAGCAGACGAACAAGTAAGTTATAAAAATGCCATTGTTACTGCTGCTGCAATGAAAGAAAAAGGTGCAAAAAATATTAAACTCTGTCATTCCGGAAGACGATTTGGACATAAAACATGCGCTACATTTTCATCAGCTTATACTAAAATGTATTTCGATAGTTTTCTGAAAGGAAGTAAAACAGGTCGCAAAGGGCCTATTTTGAATAGAATGGCGCTGTCACTTTATAAATTAAAAGTTAAAAAATAGAGAATATATATTGAACTCAAATAACTTACAATCGATGTCATTTCGACCCCTTCGGCAGGCTCAGGATAAACTCCGGGAGAAATCTTTTTATTATAAAAGGATTCCTCACCCTTACTGGGATTCGGAATGACAGAAGTTTTTGAAAGAACAACAAGCATAGTAAAACTAATTCGATATAAACATTTATAATTTTAAATATGTTAGTCATTAAAAATTTACATGCCTCAATTGATGGTAAAGAAATTCTGAAAGGAATTAATTTAGAAGTAAAAGCAGGAGAGGTTCATGCTATCATGGGACCGAATGGCTCCGGCAAAAGCACTTTGTCGGCAGTACTTGCAGGAAGATCAGAGTATGAAGTTACAGAGGGCGAAGTAGTATTTAAAGGCAAAAACTTGTTGGAGCTTTCTCCTGAAGATAGAGCCAGAGAAGGTGTGTTTCTTGCCTTTCAGTACCCTGTTGAAATTCCGGGAGTTAGCAATGTTAACTTTTTAAAAACGGCTATAAATGAAATTCGTGCGTACAAAGGTTTGGCACCAATGGATGCGAAGGATTTTTTAGTAATGTTAAAAGAAAAACAAAAGTTGGTTGAACTGGATGTTAAGCTGGCAAATCGCTCAGTTAATGAAGGATTTAGTGGTGGAGAAAAAAAACGAAATGAAATATTTCAAATGGCAATGCTTGAACCAAAACTTGCTATACTTGATGAAACCGATAGCGGACTTGATATTGACGCCCTTCGTATTGTTGCCAATGGAGTAAATAAATTAAAATCGAAGAATAATGCGACTATTGTAATTACTCACTATCAGCGTCTTTTGGACTATATTGTTCCGGATGTAGTTCATATATTATACAATGGAAAAATTGTAAAATCCGGTCCAAAGGAGCTTGCTCTTGAGCTAGAAGAAAAAGGATATGATTTTATTAAGGCTGAAGTGAGGGCGTAGAAAGTCATTACGAACGAAACGCAGTGCAGTGAAGCAATCTTGTTTTGGGAGAATGAGATTGCTTTGGTCGTAAAAACTCCCTCGCAATGAAAAGTAAAAATGGAAACGATTACAAAAAAAAATACGATAGCCGATAAATTTATTTCTGAATTTGAATCTTCAAAAAATTCATTGTTCGGTAGCTTAAAATTACGTGAACAAGCTATTGAAAGCTTTACCAAACAAGGTATTCCTACCCGTAAACACGAAGAATATAAATACCTGAATATTGATTTGATGCTTAAAGGTGAATTTGTTTTAACATCATCTGAAACACTTGATCAAAAACAAATTGAACATACACAATTTTTAAAAGATGCATTTGTTGCAGTAATTGAAAATGGAGTGTTTGTGGAGGAGTTATCGAAATTGAATAATCTTCCAAAGGGTTTAACCATATGCAGTTTAGAGGAAGCATCAAAAAATTTCAAACAAATTTTTGAAAAAAAGTATTCTCAAAATTTGGATGTTAACGCTGATCCTTTTAGTGCCTTAAATACTGCTATGGCGAAAGATGGAGCATTTATCTATGTTGCAAAAGGTGTAATCATTGAAGAGCCTATTCATATTATTCATATTTCAAATGCGAATAAAAATTCAATTATTCAATCTCGTAATTTGGTTGTTGTTGATGAAAATGCACAGGTGAAAATTATTGAATCTTTTGAAACTTTAGACTCTACTGCTAAAACATTCAACAATGCCTTAACCGAAATTGTAATTGAAGAATGTGCAATTGTTGATCATTATAAAATTCAAGATGAAAATGAATTGGGTTATTTACTTAGTACTACTCAGGTAATTCAAAAAAAACAAAGTCTTTTTTCAACTCACACATTTACACTAAGTGGCTCTCTGGTGCGAAATAATTTGAATATTATTTTGGATGGTGAACATATCGAAACTCATCTCAATGGACTGTATTTAACAAGTGAAAATCAGGCGGTGGATAATCATACTGTTGTTGATCATCGCAAACCGAACTGTGATAGTAATGAGCTTTACAAAGGTATTATTGATGGCAAATCTACCGCTACTTTTAATGGAAAAATTTTTGTAAGAAAAGATGCTCAAAAAACAAATGCTTTTCAATCCAACAAAAATATTCTGTTGAGTGATGATGCTACAATAAATACAAAACCTCAACTGGAAATTTATGCGGATGATGTTAAATGTTCACACGGCACGTCAACCGGCAAGTTAGATGAAGATAAAATATTTTACCTCCGTACCCGTGGTTTAAGTGAAACCAGTTCTAAGAAATTATTAATGCGTGCCTTTGCTTCTGAAGTACTTGATACTATTAAAATAAATGAGTTGCAAGCCTACGTTGAAAATAAGATTGCAAAGCGTTTCGAATAATTAATTCCTTTAATTCTTATCTATTTTTTACCTTCGTTTGCAATGGCACGAATTTTATGTTTTTAAAAAATAAAAATCTTCTCCTTCTACATTTCATTGTTTTCATTTGGGGCTGGTCACCAATAGTTGGTAAACTTATTACTGTACAAGCTTTTCAATTAATTTGGTTCCGAATGTCTATAGCACTTATTGCTGTTTGCATTTATTTGATTATCATCAAACAAAATATAAAAATTTCAAAAAAAGATTTTTTACAACTCTTTGCAATAGGTGCTGTGATTGCTTTTCATTGGGTTTCATTTTATCATGCTATAAAAATTGCAAATGTATCGGTAACATTGGTTGCCTTTGCTACAGGCACTTTATTTACTTCCATTATTGAACCCATTTTTTACAAACGAAAAATAATCCGTTATGAATTAATTTTTGGAATGGTTATCATTGGCGCAATTGCAATGATATTTAAAGTAGAAACAAGATATGCATGGGGTATTATTTTTGGAATTATTGCAGCAATTACTTCTTCTTTTTTTACAGTATTCAATGCACTATTGGTGAAAAGATTGCCTTCTACAATAATTACTGTTTATGAATTGGGTGGTGGATTAGTTGCTCTTTCCATCTATTTATTAATTACTGGTAACTTTAGCCAAAGTTTTTTTACAATTAGTCAGGCTGATTGGACCTGGCTACTGCTGCTATCAACCATCGGAACCGCTTTTACATTTATTGCAAGTGTAAATGTGATGAAAAAGGTGAGTCCATATACTATGGTTTTGACAGTTAATTTGGAAACTGTTTATGGTATAATAATAGCTTATTTCATTTGGAACAAAGAGGAGGCAATGACTCCGGGATTCTATCTTGGAACCCTAATTATTCTGGCAACTATTTTTGGAGACGGTTTATTGAAAAATTATTTGAAGAAACAGTAAAAACGCCTCCACCAAAGGCAGAGGCGCTTTCCAACTCAATTAACATTTTTTATTTTGTTATAATTATTTTCTTAGTTGTTAATTGATCATTTACTTTCAACCGAATTAAATACATTCCATCTGTTACATTCTCCGCATTCCATTTAGCTGTATAACTTCCGGCCGATTTAGTATCTTTTTCAATTACCGCAACTTTGTTTCCCATCAAATCAACAATAGTTAATTCAACGATTGCATTTTTTGAAATTGAATAATTAACTGTTGTACTTCCACTGAATGGATTTGGATAATTTTCAAGAACAGTACTAACACTTTTTGATTCATCAATACCTGCTAACTGATTATGAATGTTAAGTGTTATACCTCCTGATCTTCCGGCATATATTGAATCACAATGTGTGCTTGAACATCCATTACCATCCCCTATTGTTAAACATAGGTAGTATGGTCCGTTTCCTGGATAGATATGGGTAGTAAAATACTGTGCTGTTGATGTAGTACCATCACCAAAATCCCATAAATATTGACAATTACCGCCATTACCGCAAGTTGAATAATCATAAACAGTAATATTTGTTGGATCAATACTGTCGTTAACAACATAAAAATTAGCTTGGCATGTTCCACCTTGATTACCAGTTATAATATTGTCGCAAAAAACGCAAGTAACTCCGCTTGAATCCCCAATTGTTAAACATACCTGATATGTTCCTGCCGCTGCATATACATGATTTGGATTTTCTAAATTAGAAGTGGTGTTGTCACCAAAATCCCATGCAAAGGTGGTTGGTGTTCCATTTGAATAATTTGAAAAGTTTACTAAGTTTGTATTACTGCTATCAATACTTGAATAAAAATAAGCTTGGCAGCCACCTCCATTTTGCCCACCAACGGTAACAACATCACAATAAGTACTTTGGCAAGTATTGCTTGAATCAGAAATTGTTAAGCATACCTGATATGTTCCTGCAGCTGCATATACGTGATTAGGATTTTCTACATTCGAAGTACTACCATCGCCAAAATCCCATGCAAATACTGTTGAGTTTCCGAATGAGTAATTCGAAAAATTCAAACCATTTACTGAACTCGAATCCGATTGAGCATAAAAATAAGCCTGGCAACCTCCATAATTTGGTCCGGCAACTACATTGTCGCAATAGCTACAGGTAGTTCCATTCAAATCAACAATTGTTAAGCATACATAATATGTTCCTGCACTTGAATACACATGGTTGGGATTTTGTAAAGTAGAAGTAGTGTTATCCCCAAAATCCCATGAAAAACTGGTTGGCGATCCTCCTGAATAATCCCAAAAATTAACGCCATTTACTGAGTTGGTATCTTGGTCGGTATAAAAAACTGCTTGACAAGTATTACCGAAATAAGAACCAATTACAACACTATCACAATAGGTACACATCGTATTATTTCCGTCAGAAACTGTTAAACACACTTGCACTGCATAGTTTCCATTATTAGTATACACGTGATTTGGATTTTCAAGAGTAGAAGAAGTGCCATCACCAAAATCCCAAAAATAGGTCAATGGAGAACTTCCAATTGATGAAGTATTTGTAAAAGTTACATCGCTAATATTGGATGTGTCATTAATATACGTATAGTTCGCTATACATGATTGTGAGTTTGCTGTTAAGCCCAAACTCATAAGTGCGCCAATTCCTAAAACTTTTGTAAGCTTTATTAAATTGTTTTTTTTATTTGTGATTGATGTTTTCATGTTTTTTTTTATTTAGTTTTTATTTTTTTTAAAAATTTATGTTTCTCTCTATATACATACACGATAGGAATTCCATAAAGGTTGGGTCGCTATCAAAATGTTTTTCATTTCAGGATGGAAAGAGGTAGGAGGTAGATGTTGTTGTAAAACATTGATGTGTCGGAAACCATTGATTTTCCATTTTAATAACATTGTCTGCCGCTGTATATTCTGCTATCCATTTCCCATTTGCTTTAAAGCCCAAACTGCTAAGTGCTCCAATTCCTAGAACTTTTGTAAGTCTTTCTAAATTATTTTTTTTATTTGTGTTTGAGGTTTTCATGATGTGATTTTAGATTACTATTTCTCTCTATACACAAACACGGTATAAAAAGAATAAAGGTTGGGTAGTAATGAAATTATTTTTAAAATAATTTTGTGATGATTAGGGAATGAAAAATGAATAAACAAGGAAAGCCCTGCTAAATCAGAGGATATGAAGTGAAAAACAGTTCTAAAAAAATGATGTAATTATCTTACTATGGTAATAAATCCATATTTTAAACCTTCAATAGGCTTTGTGGATGTAGAAGAGGTATCGTGTGATAAATTTAAAACATAATAATAAATTCCATCCGACTGTTTTGTACCCGCCCATTCATTATTGTAATTAGCACTTTCATATATTTTGTTTCCCCAGCGATTATAGATGGTAAGACTGCTATTGGGGTGCTTTTCAATTCCTTTAATAGAAAACTTATCATTGATATTATCAGCGTTTGGTGAAAACACATTGGGAATAATAAGTTCACAATCTTCAACAGTAATTTGTACCGAATCTTTTCCTGATACACAATTATGCAATGTAACTGTAACAGTATATTTTTCTGATTGTGATACAGTAATAGTTTCAGAAGTTTGCCCATTTGGTTGCCATAGATAAGTGGTGTATGGGCCTGCATTATTGGCATCGAGAGTAATACTATCGCCAACACAAAATGTTTTATCGGGTCCAAGTGATACAGTTGGTGCTGAAAAAAAACTAACGGTAATGGAGTCTTTCACACTAAAACAAGAATTTGAAACTGTTACAAGATAGTTGCCCAATGCACTAACACTTATTGTTTGCGTAGTTTGTAATCCCGGTGTCCAGGCATAAATACATCCGGTGTTTGCATTTCCGGCATTTAGAGTAATACTGTTACCGGGACATAAAATTGTATCATTGCCCAGATCAACAACAGGTGCAGCAATAACGGTTACTGTTTTATAACTAACCACAGTACAGCCTAAGCTAGATACTACCAGTGAAACAGTATAAACTCCGGGTGCGTTAAAACTAACCACTTGAGGATTTGCAGATGAAGAGGTATCTATAGAAGCATTAGCTCCAAAATGCCATAATAAACTACTATTTCCAGAGGATGTATTTGTAAAGGTTACTGGCGTACCAATACCACATACTACTGAATCCGACATGGTAAAAGAGGATGTTGGTCCTAAAAAATTTCCGGTGCCGCCAAAAGATAAATTAAAACCACCTTGTCCGGAAACATTATTTATAAAAATTCCATACACTGAACCTGCCACCATATCAATGTACTTAACAGCACCATTGTCGGGAGGAGTGCACCCAGGCAACTCAAGAGTATCAGTTTCAATTAAACTTAAGCCTGTTAAACCACCCGGTCCTAAACAGGAAGAGGAGCAACATCTTTTAACAATTTGATTACTACAACTTCCGCCAACTAATTCGAAAATAAAAAAATCAATATCATCTGTTTGGTTATTTGGTAAAATAGAAAGTGTCAATGTCCCGTTATTCGCGGCTGTCCAAGTATACCAGCTCGATTCCATTTCGGCAGGAATGCAAGTTGTTCCAACCTCATTTTGATTGTTTCCTGCACCATTAAAAGAATTGCATGCAATAGGATTAGTACTGCACAATACGCTGGCAGTAATACAATCCTGATTGGTTGTAGGAACTGCAATAAAATTATTAATGCATAATTGAAAAGTTCCCGGACTAGTCCCATTTACACGCACATAATAGGTGGTGCCAATTGTAAGTGTTGAATTAAATACAGAAACAGTATTTGGATATAAAAAATTGGTAATCGAACAACCTATTTGTGTTAACCCCCCACAAGTGCCTGAATACAAAGCAATGTTAGGGTTGATGATAGTACCATTTGAATTTCCATTGATACTTATATTCACAGTAGTTCCTATAGCTGTGAATTGAAACCATACATCATTGTTGCTTGAATTGGTCCAGCACGAAGGTGTTGTAGTGGTACTGGTGGTAGAACCGGTTGTAGTATAAGCCGCATTGGCGCTACAAAAATTAGAAAAATTAGTTAATACAAGTGCATTTGAACAATCATCACCTTGTGCAGAAATTTTGAATTTATTTAGTAAAAGGATAAACAGTAGTAAAGCAGGAAGATTACTTTTAAAGTTTTTGAAAATTGTATTCATTGTGTTTGTTGTGCATTAACACACCTTGCAATTTTACGAAATTTTATCGATAAGAAACAGCAATAACACCTTCTCCAATAATGGGCAGGATATTAGTACCATTATATACATCACATTTAACTTTTATATGTAACTTTTTGGTTGGTTGACCATTTGCATTGTTCGAATAACTCTCAACTGAAATAATTTGAAAATAACTCTCATTTGGTTGAGAAACAGTATTTGAAACATATACATTATTATTGCTATCCGTCCATGTAATTATAATATTGGAGAGATAAAATAAATTCGGATTTCCTCCTTGAACAGCATAATCAAAATTGGTAAAAGGGGTTCCTGCAAAATTCTGAGTAGAAACATTTTTGCAAACTCTTGAGCTGCAACCATTGCCATCAGAGGTTTGTAAGCATACCTTGTAAATTCCCAGACTAGTATACTGATGTTGAGTCGTATTAGAGTTTGTTGTAGAGGTAGTGCCATCACCGAAATCCCAAGTATACATACTCGGTATTCCATTTCCATAGGCGGTCAATAAAATAGTATTTCCGGAGAGTGCAGAATCGGCAAAGGTAACACTACAGGCTGCATCCGGCACACCAACTTTTACTTCGTTACAGATACTGCTAACAGGGCCATTGGGGTATCCAATAGTAAGACAAACATTGTAATTTCCAGGATGAGAATAAATATGAACAGGATTAGCTGTGAGATCAATAGAGCTGCCATCGCCAAAATCCCATGAATAAGTTTCTGTTGAATCTACAATTGAAGGAACAGCAGTAAATTGTACAGTGTATGCAGTTGCTGTGCCTGATTGTGCTGAATCCGCTTTAATAGAATAGTAGTTTGAAGCTAATGAAGAATCTATTTTTGCTGCTCCATTTAATGGAGATACAACATAATCATTAATTTGAAATTTAATTTTGCTGTTGCAATAGTTGCAATTACCTGGTTTCAGCTCTCCCAAAAAATTGTAAACCAGGTTTGAATCCTGCTTAAATGAGGAAAACATATAATAATTATTTACACCCGCTTGCAGCTTTACTGG
>JAHEYA010000297.1 GCA_023251855.1 Bacteroidota bacterium | reverse complement strand
CCGCTCCTTGGTTTCATGCACATGGCGGTGATGGCTCGTATTGCGCTATTGCCGATAACCGTACCTACTATTATTTTTCCATACAAAATGCAAAAATGGTAAAAGCTACTTGTGATGCTAATGGAAATAAAACTGCGTTTACCCGCATTGATCCTATTGGTTTGAAAAATCCTGAGTTCATCAATCCTTTTGTACTTGACCCAAACAATAACAACATTATGTATATGGCCGGAGGGAAATATTTGTGGCGAAATAATGATCTTTCTGGCATTGCACTTATTGGCAATTGGGATTCGATTAGTACCAACTGGGTAAAATTTACTGATTCTGTTCCAACCGCTAATTCAGTTATTACTGCGGTTGCCGTTTGTAAAACTCCACTTAACCGGGTGTATTACGGAACAGATAAAAAGAAAATTTACCGTGTTGATAATGCCAATGTAGGAACCCCAACTCCACTTGATATTACTTCAACCACCACAGGAGCATTGTTTTCGTCAGGAGCAAATATCAGTTGTATTGCTGTTGATCCAACGGATGGAAATAAAGTAGTGGTGGTTTTTTCCAACTATGGAATTTATAGCATGTTCAATTCTAATGATGGTGGCACAACATGGGCAAAGTGTGCCGGTAATTTAGAACAAACTTCCAGCGGATCCGGCAATGGCCCTTCCATTCGCTGGTTAAACATTTTGCCTGTTGCAGATGGGAAAGTATATCTGGCAGCAACAAGCACCGGGTTTTATACTACCGATAGTTTAAATGGCTTAGCAACCAATTGGGTACAACAAGGAATAAATACAATCGGCAATGCAGTTTGTGATATGATAGAAACCCGAATCTTTGACGGATTGGCGGTAATAGCAACACATTCAAATGGTATTTATTCAACCAACATTACCAGTGTGAGCGACATTGTTACCGTGAAAGATATTGCAGCAGCCAAAACTGATTTGCAATTAACCAACTATCCGAACCCATGTACACAATCCACCACCATTGAATTTACATTGAATAAAAAATCGAATGTGGATTTGCAGTTATGGGATGAGTGTGGACGATTGATTGAAACACTTGTTAATGAACAATTACAGGAAGGAAATCACAAGGTATTGTTCGACAGAAAAAATTTAAAATCCGGTATCTATTATTATTCTCTGACAGCTGAAAACAGGAGAAAAACCAATAAAATGGTAATTATAAAATAGACTGTATACAAGTTAAAATGATATATGATTTTTATTAAAATATAAATGCCTGATAAGTCCCGTCATTGCGAGGGTTTTTCACCCGAAGCAATCTCAAACCAATACCTGATATGAGATTGCTTCGTTCCTCGCAATGACGCTCTAAATCTATGTTTCGTTTGTCATAACAAACTAACCTATATAGTCTAATAGAACAAAAAAATTATAATTATAAGTCACGTTATGCAATCGACAATTTCTTTTGTATTAGATGGAAAAATTCAAACGCTTTGTTTTAACGATGAATTAAAACCTACTACCACTGTTCTTAATTATTTACGCAGTAGTCCTATACACAAAGGCGTTAAAGAAGGTTGTGCCGAAGGCGATTGCGGTGCATGTACTATTGTAATCGGTGAATTAAATTCAGCCAATAAAATTGAATATAAAGCCCTGGATTCCTGCCTTGTTTTTTTACCGATGATACATGGTAAACAATTAATTACAGTTGAAAATTTATCTGCGAAAAATTCTTCGGCAGAAACATTGCACCCGGTTCAAAAAGCAATGGTTGAATGTAATGGAAGTCAGTGTGGATATTGCACTCCCGGCATTGTGATGTCGTTATTCTCGTTATATAAAAACGAAAAAAATCCAACAAAAGAAAGTATTGAGGATACATTAACCGGGAATCTTTGTCGCTGTACCGGATATAAACCTATTATTGAATCGGCTGTAAAAGCCTGTATACATGATGGATTAGACAAATTTACTACAAACGAAAAACAAATTGTAGAATTGCTTTTACAAATAAAAAAACAAGATGAGTCCATTGAAATAACTACCTCAGAACAAAAATATTTTCAACCAAAAACAAAAACAGAAGCATTGCAATTAAGAAATAAAATGCAAAATTCTGTTTTGTTAAGTGGCTCTACTGATGTAGCATTGAGAGTAACAAAGCAACATGAATTATTAGAAGAGATTATCGATTTATCGGCTATCGAAGAATTTAAAAAATGTACCAAAACTGATTCTGTAATTAATTTTGGTGCAGGAATGAATCTGGAAGAGGTCAAAAAAATTTCCGAAAAAGAATTCCCTGCATTGTATGAAACCTTAGTGGTGTTTGGTTCCAAACAAATACGATCACTTGCTACACTTGGTGGCAATGTGGGTTCAGGCTCTCCAATCGGAGATACACTACCAACATTGATGGCTTACAATGCTGAAATTAAATTGCAAAGTGTTGATGGAGAACGGAAAATAAATATTAATAATTATTTTATAGCGTATCGTAAAACAGAACGTCAGCCACAGGAGATTATTACTGCCATTAGTGTTCCGAGACCCTCCTCAAAAACAATTGTTAAATTTTATAAAATTTCAAAACGTAAAGACCTTGATATTTCAACTGTTAGTGCAGGATTCTGCTTGTTGTTGAATAATAAAAGTGTAGAAACAATTATACTTGCTTATGGCGGAATGGCAGCAATAACAAAGCGTGCACTAAAAGCTGAACAATTTCTGACAGGGAAAAATTGGGAAAGAAAAAATATTGAACAAGCCATGGAATTAATTGCCAAAGAATTTACACCTATCTCGGATGCCCGATCAGGTGCTGAATTCAGAACAATTGCTTCAAAAAATTTATTACTCAAATTTTGGAGTGAAACAAAAACAGAACGCAGATAACGCAGATTATTATGATGAACGCGAATAAATAACGTTAGAAATCCCATACTTTTTTAATAAAAAATCATAGAAAACCATAACAATCTGCGTCATCAGCGTTCCATAAAACAAAATTCATGAATAACATCCCTCACGATAGTGCAATCAAACATGTAAGCGGTGAATCTGTTTATATTGATGATATGGAAGTAAACTCTCAATTGCTTATTGGCAGAGTAGTTTATAGTAAACATGCACATGCAAAAATAAAATCACTTGATCTTACTGCTGCAAAAAAATTACCTGGAGTTCATGCTGTTCTTTGTTATAAAGATGTTCCCGGAGCCAATCAAATGGGCCCTGTTGTTCACGATGAAGTGTGTTTAGCTGTTGATGAAGTTGTATGTGTTGGTCAGGCAATAGTACTCATTGCTGCTGAATCAGAGGATATTGCTATTGCTGCTGAAAAATTAATTCGTATTGAGTATGAGCCTTTAGAAGCTATTTTAAATCTCAGAACAGCCATAGAAAAAAATTCGTTGTTAGGTCCTTCACGTACCATGCAACGCGGAGATGCTGATACAGCAATTAAAACAGCCGAACATATTTTAAAAGGTGAAATTGAAACAGGTGCTCAGGAACATTGGTATCTCGAAACACAATCCTGCCTTTGTGTTCCGGGTGAACATCAGGAAATAACCGCCTATAGCTCTACTCAACATCCTTCGGAAACACAAGCTATTGTTGCAGAAGTATTAGGTTTGCCTAAAAATGAAATTGTAGTTGAAACACGTAGAATGGGCGGAGCCTTTGGTGGCAAAGAAACTCAAGGCAATTGGGTTGCTGCATGGGCAGCTTTACTTTGTTATGCCACTAAAAGACCAGTAAAAATACATCTTTTCAGAGATGATGATCAGATCATGACCGGTAAACGCCATCCTTATCTTATCAATTATGAAGTTGGTTTTGATTTGACAGGAAAAATATCAGGATTAAAATTTGAACAAAATGCCGATGGTGGTTGTGCAACCGACCTAAGCTTCGCTATTCTGGAACGTGCTATGCTTCATGCCGACAGTAGTTATTATATTCCCAATATGCATGTAACGGGCAAAACATATAAAACCAACCTCCCTTCTAATACTGCTTTCAGAGGATTTGGTGGTCCGCAAGGTATGGCAGCCATGGAAACTGTTGTTGATCGGATAGCACGTTTTCTAAAAAAAGATGCGGCCGAAATTCGCAAACTCAATTTTTATGGAGTCGATACAGATAATGTAACACACTACGGACAAACAGTTGAGCTAAATCGCTT
>JAHEYA010000296.1 GCA_023251855.1 Bacteroidota bacterium | reverse complement strand
AGTAAGTTAACTCCCGGTAACCAGCCTTGAGTACTGCCTTTCCAATTATTGGTATACCTATAAAAAGTAGCCGGTGTTGCCACATCTATCACTTCAATTTTATCTTTTATTCCACCTAAACGTTTATCCAACAACTCAATTATTTTATCTGAAAATTCTTTTTTCTTTGCTTTATAAATGACCCTGTCTTTTTTTCTCAGATCGATCCAAAAGTCCCTGTTCTTGGTATAATAGCTCACTACAACTGATGTTTTACCTGCCGGAGCAAAAGTAGGATCGTAATTATAAATATGAACTTCCATTCTTTCATAACTTGTTCCATCAGGTGATACCATTGGTTCATCAAGTGGATACCTTGAAAAATGTGGGAGATGTTTTAGATCCGCATTTATTCCGAATGAAAATTGAACCACCGAATAAAATACTTCAAAGCCTTTTAAATCTTTTAAATCCAACATTTTTTGAGTAACAAATTTTCCCTCCAATGCCTCAAATGCTGTAAAATGCCAATCTGTAGCCGAAAGTGTTATATCGGAAGGATGCACAATATCGTTTCTTACTAGTAAAGATTTTGCAATTCCATTTTCTGTAATTATCTTTTTTACAGGAGTTTTATAGTGTATTTTACCTCCTAATTTTAAATAGGTTTCTTCTATTTTTTTAGCAAACAGAAGAGAGCCACCAATTGGATATCCTGCGCTTTTTAAATCGAAAACCGAAAGCGGCATGGTGAGAATCATCATGTTTACTTCGGTCCCATCATAAAGCATTTCAAAACTTTCTTTCAAAAACGGACTTTTTAATTTTTTGGCAAAAGTGAAATTGGTTTCATTTTTTAATTTTAAAAACCAGTATAAAAACTCCAAATAGCGTGTCATTTTTATTCCACGAAGCAATGACTTGAAAAATGGAAGATCGTCCATTATAGGCGGTAAATCAAACTTTTGCATAATACGCATTGGTTTGATAAATTTTTTTATTTCACGCGTATCTTCCGGAGAGAGATCAATTAAATATTCTTGTAATTTGCTTAGGTTAGTATATAAATGAAATACTTTTTCTCCATATTTATTTACATTATCTTTTAAATCAACTTGCAAACGAATATCATGATTATGAAAATTTATTTTTTTCATATCCACCACCTCCGACCACATTTTGTTGAATGAACTTCCTTTATCCGACCCTAGAATCCAATGAGCACAGCCATCAAATGTATATTCGCCTTTTTTCCAACTGGTACATAATCCTCCGGGAATAGAATGTTTTTCAAAAATTTGAGTTTCAAAACCATTCATTTGTAAATAACATCCTGCAGTTAAACCCGAAACACCAGCTCCTATAATGTTTATTTTCATTAGTAATAATTTCTTCTTATAAAATCAATGTCTTTTTATAAAGTAGAATTTTTATTTAAAACGTCATTGCGAGGTACGAAGCAATCTTTAAACAATGCTTTAGGCAAAAATTGTTTCGTACCTGGGAGAATGCTCTAATCAAGTTTGGTTATCAAACAATTTTTGTAGCAACAGGATTCGAATATATTTTAAGAAACTGTTGAGTTAAGGATTCTTTGTCACCCTCCATTTTTACTAATGATTGTGATACATAGCTTATAAAAGATTCTTTTTCCTCTGCAGTATATTTATCCTTGTATTTGTCTGATTTATCAACCAAATCTGATGCAATATAATTTACAGGCCACAACTTATAATCTGTATAAATTTGTTTGTCTATTAATCCTGCAAGTTTTTTGATTCGTTCATTATCATTTATGCCGTCACATTGATCCAGTTCATTAATGATTGGCTTACCAACCTCAAGATGAATTCTGCCTTTATTGCGAACAACGCCTGTAATGATACTGTTGAGGTCTTCTCCCTGCGACTTTTGGTATTTGCTGTGTAATGATGACAAATAAAATTCTTCTGCTTTTAAAACATCACATGGTTCATACTCGTAGGATATAGTAAGGGGCACAATTTTTAATTGAGCATAATTTTTCTCGAAAGTATCAGTACCACTGATGTTCAACATTTTTAACAAGCCGGTTTGTGTAAAATCAAATCCGTCTTTTGTTCTGCCGTTGCGTTGTGCAATCCATACCGAAGTTTTTTTATCTACAAGCGTATGCCTTATGTATGCTGATAATTTGCGGGAAATTTCATACAGTTCTTTGCTTGTTCCTTCTCTCAGCACTGTAAACATTCTGTTGAGTTTCCCAAATTCAGTAATAAAACCTCTGTCCATTAAATTATTTCCAAAAGTAATTTCGGTTGTTGGGAAATCATTTTCAACAAGTAATATTTGTAATATCGCGGAGTCCAATAAAATATCGCGGTGATTTGCGATATACAGGTACGATTCATTTTTATCAAGATGCCCAAATCCATTGCAGGTTAACGCTGTTGCGGTTTTAGAAACAATTGTTCGAATAGCTTTGTGCATGAACTCCAATTGAAAATCCATGTTTGAATTTACTTTATCGGCTTTTTCCAAAACCTCTTTCATGGTCATTTCGGGCCACAAATAATTGACAAGATTAAAAAATAAAGAATCTTCAATCAGCCGAAACAGCACAGCACGTGCTTCATGATCGTAGTAAGGGCGTATATCTTCAAAATTAAATTCCTTTGCAAAAGGACTAATAGGTACTTTATTCATTTGTGTTTAGTGTGTGGGTAGTGATGTACGCTTATCAATAAATTTTATTGGTTTACGGCTTGTTTCCAAAAATAATAATTTGTTCAAAGTGTCTGCATTTTCAAATTTCAGAGTTGGTGCAACACGTAACCGGGCTTTAAAATGGTCTTTGATTTCTTTCTCCAGATTTTCTGAAATTTGCTTACAGTCAAGCCGGATAAGGATATCATCTGTTCCTATATCATTCGTAAATAGTTCCACCTGATAATTATTTATTTCATCAATAGTATCTAAAATATCATACAATGCAGTCGGATAGAGAGTAGTGCCTTTGTATTTTATCATTTGGTTTTTTCTTCCTAAAACAGGGCCAATACGAGGAGCCTGATTCCCGCAGGAGCATTCTTCAGTATGAAGACTGCAAATATCACCGGTTTTAAAACGTAACAATGGCATTCCTTCCACTCCCAACGTGGTAATCACTAATTCACCTGCTTCACCTTGTTTTACTGGTTTATCGTACTCATCTACAATTTCAATTATTAACAGGTCGGGCTGCAAATGCCCTCCTTTACCGGCATCACACTCTGTAAACGCAGCAGCCATTTCGCTTGATGCATAGGTGGAATGTAATTGTAAATTCCACTTTTTGATTATTTTTTCTCCGAGTGTATTTAAACTAAAATCAGCATTTCTGATGGGTTCTCCAATGCAAATTGCCTTTTTAATACTGCATTTTTTATAATCAATGCCATTGTTTTCAGCATATTCAATAAGTTTCAAAATAAAGGAAGGAACACAAATCAGCACGGTAGGCGAAATTCGTTTTATGGTATCCCACTGCAATTCAGGTATACCATTACCAACACGTACAATTCCGGCACCTAATTTTCTCGCACCTAAAAAATAAGCTAAGCCAGCCATAAAACGCCTGTCAATAGTAGTCATTAGCTGATAAATATCAGTAACACTCCCACCTGCAATTTTAAATGAATTACATTCATTGGTTGCTAATCTATCAAGGTCCTTATCAGTAAGAGCGATGGTAACAGGCTCTCCTGTGGTGCCTGATGTAGTAACGTAATCAATAATTTTTACAGGAGGAACACAAATAAAATCAGTATTAAATTTTTGCAACTCTTCTTTAGTAGTAAAAGGAATGTATTGTAAATCAGCAAGGGTTTTAATATCAGTTATAGCAATGTTATTGGTCTTAAACAGGTTTTTATAAAAGGGGGAATTCGCGTTCAAATACAGCACTAATTTTTGCAGTTCTGTTTCCTGAGAAATGGTAATAGTATCTGAACTTATTAGATGAGACATTAAAAATTTAGTGTTGCTTTTTTATTTGGTAATTATTTCCTTCGCTTTCGGGTAGCTAAGAGAAGCTATTTATTTCAGAAAAGCAAATTTGTTTTTGATAGTTCCCCGTTGAGCGTAGCGTCCCGCTACGCTTCTATTAACAAGGCCTCTAGTGCAACACAGGGGCTTTTATAAAATACGCAATCATTATTTTTTTCACGACCACATACCTTTATCCTAAA
>JAHEYA010000035.1 GCA_023251855.1 Bacteroidota bacterium | reverse complement strand
CATTGCATAACTACCTATTCTTAAATTTTCTACAGCTCCATTAAAAATGGATGAATGTGTTGATAATGAAAACAACTTAATTGCAGGCTCCGCAACTACCCTTGCTACTGCGGATGTTGCACTACTTGGATTGAGAAGTATATTTGCCGCATGAGAACCTGAATGAGGTGTGTTTATGGTAATCAGCTTGTGTATATCTCTTTTCAGATCATAACTACTTGATTGAATGTAAAGTCTTGATAGGTTTCCGCCCATACTGTGACAAACCACATCCACTTTCCCTGCTGAAAAATTATTGCTTCTTGCTGACATTAAAACTGCGGTGATGTTATCAGGAACAACATTTCTGTTTTCATAAAACGATGCATCATTAGTTGACTCGTAATTTGCTGACAAAATAAGTTCGGATGGCAGCAACATATCACCTTTTATCTCTCTTTCCATTTTTTGAAAAACAGTGGCACTCGACCATAAACCGTGAACCAAAATGATCGGGGCCGGATAGATCCTGATTGGCATTTTAAAAGCTGTGCACAAGCTGTTGTTATTAACGATTAGAATGGTGTCGTCTCTGTAAGGAGTTTCCAAATAGGATAAATAAGTAGGGTGATTTAATGTTGCGATTTTTTTATTTCCTGATGTGCTTTCCGTGAAAAACCCTGAATAATCAGGGTAACTAACAGAGGGATCGCTTGCTATTTTGAAATGAATGTTATTCAAATTAATGTTTTGATCATTATTGATATAGGTTATTTGGGTTGCTGTAGAACCATCTGCGCAAATTTTTAAGGTAGCAGCAATTTGATCGGTAGTGCCTGTCCAAAGTGTTTTAGGATAAAAGAATGTTGAATTATTAACTATTTTATTTTCTACTGCTATAGCTGCTGCGGGTAAGGAATTAACTTTTGATAATGAAAAAGTTCCATGAGGAAAGCTGCAGGTATTGCCACTTGGGCAATCCCAGGTACCTGAAACATAGTTGGCAGAAAAAGAAACAATATGAAGTTTCAAAGAATAGATCGGGTCATCCTGATGAACCCCAGTAGCGGGTGAAATTGAAATTCCTGGAACCAATGGATGTGTTGATAGCGAATTTAATTGTATAAACCCTGTGCCTGTAGTAACTTGGAGTGAATCTGAAATTGTTACACTTGATCCAACTAATTGGCACAATGCAGGTAATGAGTTTTGCAGGATTACGTTTTCGGCACCAGCATAAGTGGCGCTACCTTGATAAGGAGAATTGCATTTTAAGTTATCAACCAAGTTGTTTTGAGAGGAAATAAAAAGAGAATAATTTTCAGAAAACTCTCCGGAACATACACATCCGTTGTTACCCCATTGATTTGTGCCCGTTAAAGAGCCAGTCCAAGTTTCTTGAGCGCAAATGCTCCATGATAGAATTAAAAAAATGGTAGAAACTTTGATTTTGAGTTTTCGGGAATCTCCATTTGTTGGCTTTGCAACAAAAAAGGAGAAAAGTAGTTGTTTTTTCATGTCATTTCGTTTTTTAGTTTATTACTCTAAACAATTGACTTAAAATAAAATATTATTCTAATTTTTTGATGTAAATAAGTTTATTCATCTAACACCAAATGTAGTTTTGGTAATATCCGTTTGTCAAACACTTTTTTTTCTAAGTGTAGGAGTCTGAAGCGTTTTTTGGTTTTATTTTCCTGCAAATCAGACAAATAAAGAATTTTATTCTAACAATGGCAGGAATAGTGGTTTTTTTGTCTTTTCAAGAAAGGTGGGGGGAGTTTGAAATTCGAAGAATTACCTGTTTGGAAAATTAAATTTGCAGGCATTAAAAATAAGCGCAATAGGTTTCGCCTATTTAATGATTTTAGGGCAGTTCTAAAAATTCAAAAAAACAAGTTTCGCGCAAAGACGCAAAGACGCAAAGCGCTTAATTTCAAAGCTTTTTTTCTTTAGCGAGCTTTGCGGCTTTACGTGAAAAATCAATTTTTAAAACTGTCAATTAGCCTTAGTGGAAGGAGAAAAAATCTAATCCAAAAAACAAAAATTACTTTGCTTGTTTATACAAAGGAACAGTAGAGCAAGCTTCGCCATACATAATGCTTTTTGCAACCGGACGAAGAAGGCGGGCGATTTCAACATAAGCAGCTTTAGGAACAGGGAGATGACCACAACCTTTTATAACAATACGAGCATCTTTATAGTCGTTAATATTTAACTTTCCGAGTAGTTCGTGATATAGAATAGTGTCAAGGGTTTCCAGATTTCCAAATACATTTTTTTTTGCAAAAGGCTCTAAATGGGTTGTCAATAGCATATATGCCCATGTTGGTACAATTGCATCGGCAGAACAAATGAGTGCAACATATTTATTTTTGTATTTACTCCAATCTTCATTTTTTACAAATTCACGAAAGTCTTTTTCGCGAAGGATCAATCCTTGAAAAAGCAAATCTTTGATATCAAACAATATGCGTTCCCCCTGAGGATAAAACTCTTCAAGATCGATAGTAATAATACCGCTTAGGGCTACTTTGTTAATTATTTCGTTACTCATTGTTTCAATTAATTTCCACCCGGAATTCTTTATTACACCTAACAGGTTTCAAAAACCTGTCAGGAGTGAAGGCTTTCTACATAAAACCTAACTCCAATTGAGCTACCTCACTCATCATTTCCTTTTCCCAAGGTGGTTCAAAAGTTAATTCAATTTTTGCTGATCTGATACCTTCTACTTCTCGCAATTTTTGTTCAGTTTCAGGAGGCAATGTTTCGGCAACCGGGCAGCTTGGTGATGTTAGCGTCATTTTTACTTTCAGATTATTTTCTTGATCAAGATCAATTTCATAAATCAATCCGAGTTCCCAAATATCAACAGGAATTTCAGGGTCATAACATGTTTTAATCATGTCAATTACCTTTTGAGTAAGCTCGGTATTATGTGTATTTATTATTGCAGGCATATTATTGTTAAGTTAAAATTCAAAAGTTTAAAATTCAAAAGAATTAAAAAAAGCAAAAACATTTTTGAATTTTAGCTTTTAACTTTGTATGCAATGGCATCTAGTTTCATTTGTTTTATCATGCTCACCAAACCATTGCTACGGGTAGGTGATAAATGTTTTATTAAACCGATTTTTTCTACAAAATCTAATTTCGAATTAATAATTTCATCCGGTGTATGGTTTGTTAATACCCGAATCATAAGGGCAACCATTCCTTTTGTGATGATGGCATCGCTATCAGCGGTATAAATTATTTTTCCATTTTTAAAATCTGAATGAAGCCATACTTGAGCCTGACAACCTTTTATGAGTTTATCATTTGTTTTATTTTTTTCATCAATCAATGGCAACGATTTTCCAAGGTCAATCAGGTGTTCATATCTCCCCATCCAATCATCAAAAAGTTCAAACTCTTCAACTATTTCCTGCTCTGTTTCTTCAATACTCATACCTATTTCAACATTTTTATTGCTCTTTGAAGCCCTTCAATAAATTCGTCAATCTCATATTTGGTATTATAGAATGCAAATGAAACCCTGACTGTGCCTGATATGCCGTAGCGGGCCATCAAAGGCTGTGTACAATGATGACCGGTGCGAACAGCAATACCCAATTGATCTAAAATAGTTCCGATATCAAATGGATGTAAACCATCAACAATAAAAGAGATTACACTTGCTTTTTGTTTTGCTGTACCAATAATTTTTAACCCATCAATTTTCTGCAATGCCTCAGTTGCGTAGGTTAGTAGCTCATATTCGTATGAAGCAATAGTATTCAATCCAATCGCATTTACATAATCAATGGCAGCCGCAAGTCCTATTGCACCAGCGATATGTGGAGTCCCGGCTTCAAATTTTAAAGGCGGATCAGCATATTCTGTTTTTTCAAATGATACTGTTTTAATTGTTCCGCCACCGACTTGATAGGGAGGCATTGCATTCAACCATTTTTCTTTTCCATAAAGAATTCCTATACCTGTTGGTCCAAAAAGTTTATGTCCGCTGAAACAATAAAAATCACAATCCAATTCTTGTACATCAACAATAGTATGTGGCACAGCCTGAGCGCCATCAACTAATACCGGAACATTTTTAGCATGTGCCAATTTGATAATTTCCTTTATTGGATTAATTGTTCCGAGTGTATTGGAAACATGAGAGATGGCAACCATTTTGGTTTTAGAATTCACCAGTTTTTTAAATTCCTCCAGTTGTAATTCACCCGCGTCATTTATAGGAATAACTTTTAAAATGGCTCCCTTTTCATCACACAATTGCTGCCAGGGCAAAATATTGGAATGGTGTTCCATTGCAGAAACAATAATTTCATCTCCTAACCCAACATAGCGCTTGCCAAATGATGTTGCCACCAAGTTGATACCATCGGTTGTACCTTTTGTAAAAATAATTTCATGAGAATAAGCTGCGTTCAGGAGCTTTTGAATAGTTGTACGAGCATTTTCATAATCAAGAGTAATTTCCTGACTTAATGTGTGGACTCCACGATGAATATTGGCGTTTTGATTCGAATAGTAATTATCAAGAGCGTCAATAACCGATTTAGGTTTTTGAGATGTTGCTCCATTATCAAAATAAATAAGAGGTTTACCATTTACTTTTCGAGAAAGTATTGGAAAATCAGCACGAATTATTTCAATATTACCGCTTGTTTTATATGTGGTTATTGGCTCTGTCATAATTGAAAAGACAAAGTTAAGAATAATTCTAAATAAGGACAATTAACTAATTAAAAACTTGATTCTCACAAATGGCCAAAGTTGATGTAAGCCTTCCCAACCCACCATTTATATTTTCTGATGCTATAAGATTACTATATTTGTTGCAATCATAGGTATTGGTACATGAAAAAAATCAGTTTGATAGTTTTATTCTTTGTTTGTATCTATTCATACAGCAATTGCCAGAATTTGACAGAAACCAAATTAGAGGACCCTGTAAAAAAAACAGTAAAATATAGAAAGCTTAAATTGGGCTTGGATTATGCGAGTACTATTACTTTCAAAGGGCGACAGGATTCAAGTCGTTTGTTTTCAATCTCTCCTTACTTAGATTACAGAGGAAAATACGGCCTTTTTGCAAAAGTGAGTCTGGATGATGTTCCCGGAACAAAAAAAGGATTTGATGAACTTAATGCAAGTATTGGGTGGGATCATAGTTTCACTGATAAATTAGATTGTTCGATTGGATATTCGCACTATTTTTATAATTCACAAGTTGCCAGAATAAAAGCATCAGTTTCAAATGAAATAGCTGCCAATATTAGTTATGATTGGGACTGGCTGTATACTTATATAGGTGTTGACCTTGATGGTGGAAATAATAAATTCCCTTACAAAGGCAAAATAGTAACAAAAAAAACAAGAGATGTTTATTTAGTTTTTTCTAACTCACATGAATTTTCTTTTGACTTTTTTACTGAACGGAGTGACAATCTTACTATAAATCCGGGAGTTGATTTTTTATTTGGCACACAAAATTTTCTTGTTACTTATAAAGGGAAAACAGATCCTGCAAATGCTACCAACGCAGTTTATCAGAAACAGGCTTCCAGGTTTGCTTTGACGGGCATTATGCTTGACTTGGATATAAAATACACCAGAAAAAAATTAACCTTTTTCCTATCACCAAATTATACTTTTCCAAAAAATGTTCCACCGGGAGAATCCTCAACACCTTATTTGGTGGTAAATGCAAGTGTTTATTTAACTTTTAAAGGAAAGAAGAAATAGAATATATTATTTATAAGGCAGTTCTAAAAATTAGAAAAAAAGTGAAACCGTCCTTCGGCTACGCTCAGGATAAACTCCGTTCACAAAGAATTCGCAAAGTTCGCAAAGTGTTTATTTTACTACCTTAGCGGTCTTAGCGGTAAAAAAATTAATTTTTAGAACCGCACTATAATTATTAATCAAAACAAGCAATAACATGAATCATTGGCTAGTAAAATCGGAACCTTTTAAATACAGTTGGGAAAAATTTGTAAAAGATAAAAAAGCCGTTTGGGATGGAGTACGCAATTATGCTGCCCGCAATAATTTACGTGCGATGAAAAAAGGTGATCTGGTATTTTTTTATCATAGTAATGAAGACCTTGCCATTATTGGGATAGCCAAAGTTGTAAAAGAAGCGTATCAGGACCCGACAACAACTGAAATTGCCTGGAGCGCAGTTGATCTGGCTCCATTTAAAGCATTGAAACATCCTGTAACATTGGTTCAAATTAAAGCGGATAAAAAATTAGCTGAAATGCAAATCGTAAAACTGAGCCGTTTATCAGTATCAGTAGTGAAACCGTATGAATTTGACCATATTCTGGCACTTTCAGAAAATTGAAAGATTAAAGTTTTGATTAGCTTGGATTTCTTTTGAAAAGCAAAATCAGAGTTAAAAATTGTTAACTAATTATTTTACCAATTAATCTAAATCATACCTTTGCTGAGGTTATGAAAAAAATATTCTTCAGTCTTAGTATCATTTTAGCATTTTTCAACCCAACATCTTCATTTGCTGTAGTAGACATGCCTGCGAATGTTTTCGAAATTGTTCAACACCAATCCCGATTTTTTTCTCATTATTTACAAATCGAAAATCCATGTTTTGATGATTACATTTTTGACATGGACGATGACGATATGAAAGATTCCGAAAGGGATAATTTTTCTTTTGGAAAAAATGCTTTCAAAATTAATTCTTTCGTTTCAAACAATTTTTCTGATAAATTCTTCAAACGTATTTGTTTTACCAGATGCTCCATAAATTTCTCTCAGCCTGGTTTTATTTCTCTCAGAGTATTAAGGCTCTGATAATTGTTTGTTAATTCTGTGTGGAACGAATTTTCCTATCGCCATTAACTAATTCCAATTTAACGCTACATTTTTTCTCTACAAGTTTGATACTGCTATTGTTTATGAAATAGCCAGATCATTCTAAAAAACACTAAATATTTTTTGAAGAATATGAAGCAACGATTTTTTTCTAAAAAATTTTTAAACACTATGAATAAAGCAGTATTGTTATTAAGCCTATTTGCCGTAGCAACTTTTACAGGGTGTGCTTCAAAAAAAGAAGAGAAAAGCGAAGCCGGGAAGTTTAGCGTTACAAGCCCGCTTTTAATGGATACCACCTTTACAAAAGAATATGTTGCCGAGATACAATCTTTGCAAAACATTGAGATTCGTGCAAAAGTTAAAGGATATATAGAAACAATTAATGTAGACGAAGCTCAGCACGTAAGTGCAGGTCAAACTCTTTTTACAATAAGACCTGTGGAATATAAAGCAGAGCTAACAAAAGCAAAGGCAGAAGCAAAAACCGCAGAGTTGGAAATGCAGAATGTAAAAAAGCTTGCAGATAAAAATATCGTTTCACAAACAGAGTTGGCTATGGCAATGGCGAAATTAGATGAAGCAAAAGCGGCAGAAGCAATTGCCGAATTATATGTTTCATATACAGAAGTAAAAGCCCCATTTGATGGAACCATCAACCGTCTTCAATTCAAAGTTGGAAGTTTGATCGATGAAGGGACGTTATTGACATCTCTTTCAAACAACAAAGAAGTTTACGCTTACTTTAATGTATCTGAAGTAGAATATTTAGATTATAAAAGCCACACTTTAAATAGTGAGAAAAACAGCGCAACACTTTTGTTGGCAAATAACCAGACACACAAATACATAGGAGCTATCGAGACTATTGAAGGGGAGTTTGACAAAAACACCGGGAGTATTGCTTTCAGAGCAAAATTTCCTAATCCAGACTTACTCTTAAAACATGGGGAAACCGGTAAGGTACAAATGACAATAAAAATTGAAAATGCCATGCTCATACCTCAAAAAGCAACATTTGAAATTCAGGATAAAACATATGTTTATGTAGTTGATGAAAACAATGTAGTTAAGTCGAGAAACATTTCTATAAAACAGAAATTATCTAATTTATATATTGTAGAAACAGGACTTTCAGCAAACGATAAAATTCTTTTGGAGGGAGTTCAAAATGTAAAAGAAGATGATAAAATTCAAACTGAATATATTGCTTCGAAAAAGGTAATTGAAAACTTACAACTAATTAAACAATAGGAGTTTTAATTTATACGAAACAATACTATGTTCAATAAATTCATACAAAGGCCCGTACTTTCTATTGTTATTTCGCTTATAATTACCCTACTTGGTGCTTTAGCATTAACACAATTGCCAATAACACAATTTCCTTCCATTTCTCCTCCCAAAGTAAATATTGCTGCTGAATACCCCGGTGCGAATGCAGAATTAATGATCAAATCGGTTGTTATTCCATTGGAACGTGCCATCAATGGGGTACCGGGAGTGAAATACATTGCCTCAGATGCAGGAAACGATGGAGTAGCTTCAATACAGGTGGTTTTTAACTTAGGAACCGATCCTAATATTGCTTCAGTTAATGTTCAAAATCGGGTTGCAGGAGTGATCAACAAATTACCACCGATAGTGGTTAGAGAAGGCATAAAGATAACGAGAGAGGAATCTAATATGCTTATGTATATAAATGTGAGTAGTAAGGATACCAGTTTAGATGAAAAATTTCTTTACAATTTTGCAGATATTAATTTGCTTTCCGAGTTGAAACGAGTGGATGGTGTTGGACTTGCCGATGTTCTTGGTGATAGAGAATATTCCATGCGAATTTGGTTGAAGCCGGACAGGATGTTAGCATACAAAATTTCAGCTGATGAGGTAATGAAAGCGTTAGGTGAACAAAGTATAGAAGCCTCACCTGGCAGAATAGGAGAAAGTTCAGGAAAAAAGTCTCAGTCATTTGAATATGTTTTAAAATATCCCGGAAGATTCAGTACAAAAGAAGATTACGAAAATATTATATTGAGATCCAGCTCTGAGGGACAACTACTTCGCATTAAAGATGTTGCTGACATTGAATTCGGGAGTACATATTATGACCTCTATGCAAAGCTGAATGGGAAACCTGCGGCTTCAATAATGATTAAGCAATCCTATGGAAGTAATGCAAGCGCGGTCATCAAAAATATCAAAAAAAGAATGGAGGAAATAAAAGCGGAATCATTTCCCAAAGGAATGGATTATGAGATCAGTTATGATGTTTCTAAGTTTTTAGATGCTTCGATAGAGAAAGTAGTTCATACATTAATTGAGGCATTTTTATTGGTAAGTCTTGTGGTTTTTATATTCTTGGGAGATTGGCGTTCTACTCTTATCCCGGCTATTGCGGTTCCCGTGTCTTTAATAGGCACTTTCTTTTTTATGCAATTTTTTGGAATTTCATTGAATATGATAACATTGTTTGCATTGGTGCTTGCTATTGGTATTGTAGTAGATAATGCTATTGTAGTTGTAGAGGCGGTTCATGCAAAAATGGAAAAGGGAAACCTGGATCCTAAAACAGCGACAGAAGCAGCACTATCAGAAATAAGCGGAGCTATCATTGCCATTACTTTGGTAATGGCGGCAGTATTTATTCCGGTTGCATTTATGTCGGGTCCGGTTGGTATTTTCTATCGCCAATTTTCCGTAACCATGGCAACATCCATTATTTTATCCGGTGTTAGTGCTTTAACATTAACACCTGCTTTATGTGCCATCTTATTAAAGAATACGCATGGAATAAAAAAAAGGAAAAACTTGTTGAACGGCTTTTTGGATAGATTTAATAATTGGTTTAATCGGTTACTAAAAAAATATAAAAAGATATTACGTTTAATTGTAAACAGGAGAGCAGTGACATTTTTAATTTTGCTACTATTCTGTTTTGCAACGTGGGGGTTAAGCACTTCAATCCCTTCCGGATTTATTCCTAATGAAGACCAGGGAGTATTTTATGCGATCATTCTTACACCTCCTGGATCAACTTTAGAAAGAACGGATGCAATAAGTTCTCAGATACAAAAAGTTGCGGAAAGTATAGAGGACGTAAAATCTGTTTCCTCTTTAGCTGGTTTTGAAATTTTATCCGAAGGTACCGGTGCTAATGCCGGTACATGCCTTGTCAACTTGAAAACCTGGGATGAAAGAAAACATTCGGTAGTAGAAGTGATGAAAGAATTAGAAGAAAAGTGTAAAAATATAAAAGGAGCAACTATTGAATTTTTTCCTCCTCCTGCAGTACCGGGTTATGGTGCTGCCGGAGGATTTGAGTTACGTCTTTTAGATAAAACAGGGAGTGGTGATTACAAAAAAATGGAAACAGTAAATAATGAGTTTGTAAAAGAGCTAAATAAAAGACCTGAGCTCAACTCTGTTTTTAGTTTTTATAGCGCGAGTTATCCTCAATACCTGATGAATGTTGATAATGACAAAGCACAACAAAAAGGCATTACCATTGATAATGCTATGAATACTTTATCAACGCTTATTGGCAGTAATTATGAAACCAGCTTTATAAAATACGACAGGCAGTATAAAGTGATGGTACAAGCGCTGCCACAATACAGGGCATTACCACAGGATATTTTAAAACTATTTGTAAAAAACGATAAAGATGAAATGGTTCCCTTCTCGGCATTTATGAAGATGGATAAGACCTATGGCTTGTCGGAAATTACAAGACACAATTTGTATAACTCATCGGAAGTGAGTGGTGGGCCGGCTCAAGGGTACAGCAGCGGAAGTGCTATTTCAGCTGTTGCAGAAGTTGCAAAAAATAAATTGCCAAAAGGTTTTGGTATTGACTGGGCCGGTATATCAAAAGATGAAGTAGGCAGAGGAAATGAAGCAATTTATATTTTTCTTATTTGCCTTGCTTTTGTATACTTGCTTTTGGCTGCTCAATACGAAAGTTTTATTTTGCCATTTCCAATCATTCTTTCATTACCTACCGGAATTTTCGGTGCATTTTTCTTTCTTAAAATGTTAGGTTTAGAAAATAATATTTATGCTCAGATCTCTATAGTAATGCTGATTGGACTATTGGCTAAAAATGCCGTTTTGATTGTGGAATTTGCTGTTCAAAAACATCGGGCAGGTGCTACTGTATATCAAGCTGCAATTGCCGGTGCAGGAGTTCGATTAAGACCAATTTTAATGACCTCTTTTGCCTTTGTTGCAGGATTAATACCGCTTGTATTTGCAACTGGGCCGGGCGCAATAGGGAACAGAACAATTGGAACAGCAGCTGCCGGAGGAATGTTATTCGGAACAATTTTCGGAGTACTAATTATTCTCGGCCTGTACTACTTTTTTGCACGCATTTCTGAAAAAAATCCAATAATCGAAGATGAAGAAGAAAATCCTTTAACTGAAGAAATTGAATAAAATGAACTACTATGCATTACAAGTGCATAGGTTGTGGGGAAAAGAAAGAATAAAATTCTTTCTAAAAAATTGCAATGAATAACCCCGAAGCAGAGCTTCGGGGTATCGTGTTACTCGAAAACAAAGCTTAATTGATTTTTATGAAACAATTTATAATTACTTTTTGGTTCTCCTTGATTCTGAATATATTTCA
>JAHEYA010000295.1 GCA_023251855.1 Bacteroidota bacterium | reverse complement strand
AAAATGTTGAAAATAAAAAGGAATATTCTTAGCTTGAATACCGCTAAGATCACCTTCAAAATAAGTTCCATTATAATTTAAATGAGTACTACCACCAATCATTAAAATACCACGTTGAAAATGTTCTTTAGGGAAATCATAACTGCCTTGCTTCATCATTTGACGTACCGCAGTTTTTTTTATTGCTTTTAACATATCCGAAGTTATGGGGATGTATTTACTGGATGCTTCCGATGTTCCGGAACTTAAAGCAAAATATTTAATGCGTCCAGGCCAACAAACATAGGCTTCTCCATTAACAGAGCGAAACCACCATTTTTTGAACATAGAATTGTAATCATGTGTACTGACTGCTCTTTGAAAAGCTGCTACCACATCCTTTTCGCCAGCAATCTTTGAAAAATTATAGTGTTCACCAAAAGCAGTAAATTCAGCCTTAGAAAGTAATTTTTTCAACACTTTCGTTTGCTGTCTATAGCCAGTTAATTTGCGAATCTTAGGAATTCTTTCCCTTAATTCAAAAGTTCTTTTTAGGATTGAACCTACAAATGCCATACCTTTTGGTGGATAATTAAATTTTGTCTAAAATAATCATTTTTTTATTGAAATTTGTCTTTTTATTCAATGATTTATCACTCAAAAAATTCACAATGCATTATGTAATCCGTTTTACGAGTTGTGTTCGATTAAGTTGTTTTATTTTATTTTTCTCGTTATCTCAGTTTTTATTTTCTCAAACAATCGTCTTACAAAATGCGCATTCTCATAATGATTATAAACAAAAACACCCATTAACTGATGCATTAACAAATGGTTTCACAAGTATAGAAGCAGATGTATTTTTAATAAGAGGTAAATTAATTATTTCGCATCATTACCCAATTTTCAAAAAATGTAAAACTCTGGAAGAGCTTTATTTAAAACCACTCTATGATAGCATTATTAAACACACGGGTACTGTTTATTTAAACTACAAACAGCCGGTAATATTGCTTGTTGAATTTAAACAAAATGCAAATAAAGGATATGCTGCATTAAAAACGTTACTGGAAAAATATAAAACTGTTTTAACACATTTTGAAAATGGAGTCGTAACAAATGCAGCTGTAACTATTGTTATAACCGGTCATAAACCCGATGATGAACTAAAAAAAGAACAAAATCGCTTTGCTTTTATCGATGATGATTTATTGAATATGAATAAAGGAAAAGCTGCCGTAGTCTATCAAATGGCAAGTACGAAATATTCAAATGTGCTGAAATGGTTGGGAGAAGGGGCAATTTCTATAGAACAAAAACAAAAATTAGAGGAGCTGGTTAATGACGCACACAGGAGTGGAAAAAAAGTAAGATTATGGGCATCGCCAGAGAATACAGCTGTTTGGGAGGAACTACTAAACTGCGGAGTGGATTTAATTAATACGGATGAACTAGAGAAACTAAAGCGGTTCCTTATCCAAGGACATAAAAAATAGTTTACCACAATCGATTAAGGTGTACGAAAAAATGGACGGTTAGATAATTTCAGGTCGCTCCTAAGGAGTTTCGATTTTTATATTTATTCTTTTCTACAAACAGGTCGTCCCTAACGGGACTGCCAAAAGCTCCATAGGAGAGGACTGTTTGTAGAAAACAAATGATAGAGTAATATTTAGCTCCAGAGGAGCGACCTGTTGTGCAATTTTTCGTACACCCATCTTCTTTATTAGCGAAACGCTTTAATTATTTTTTAATATACTTGAAATCGTGATTGTTCTTAATGTTTTTAAGTGATTCAAAAATTAATTTGATCACATTTTCAACATCTTCTTTATGAACACTTTCAACAGTAGTATGCATATAACGCAATGGCAATGAAATTAGTGCAGAAGGCACTCCACCGGTTGAATATGCAAATGCATCGGTATCTGTGCCTGTAGAACGTGAAGCAGCCAAACGTTGAAATGTTATTTTATTTTTTGTGGCTGAATCAATGATCAATTTTAATAAATTATTTTGAACAGCGGGACCATAAGTAACAACAGGTCCTTTACCGCATGAAATATCACCACTGGCAATTTTGTTCATCATTGGTGTTTGAGTATCGTGACAAACATCTGTAACAATTGCCACATTAGGTTTAATGGTTTGAGTAATCATTTCGGCACCGCGCAAACCTACTTCTTCCTGAACAGAATTTACAATATATAAACCAAAAGGTAATTTCATTTTGTTTTCTTTCAGCAAACGTGCAACTTCAGCAATCATAAAACCACCCGCACGATTATCCAATGCTCTTCCCACATAATAACGATCATTCAAAACCATGAATTCATCTTCATACGTTATAACACAACCTACATGAACACCCAACTCCTCCACTTCTTTTTTAGAAGTGCATCCACAATCCAAAAAAATGTTTTTTAGAGAAGGCGCTTCCTCTTTTCCTGCTTCACGTACGTGGATAGCGGGCCAACCAAAAATTCCTTTTACAATTCCTTTATCACCATAAATATTTACTCGTTTGGATGGAGCAATCATATGGTCGCTGCCTCCATTCCTACAAACGTAAATAAGACCATCATTTGTGATATAATTCACAAACCAGGAGATCTCGTCTGCATGAGCTTCTATTACTACTTTAAAATCAGCTTTCGGATTGATAACACCAACAGCTGTTCCATAATTATCTACAAAATGATCATCAATATATGGTTTCACATAATCGAGCCAAAGTTTTTGTCCCGAACTCTCGAAACCGGTTGGTGATGAATTGTTCAAATAGTTACGTAAAAATTCAATTGAATCTTTTGTAAGAATTGATTTCGCTGTTTTTTCTTTTTTCTTTGCCATGTTTTAAATTAAATTAATAAGTTATTTTTATTGCATTTATTCAAAAGCGATTTGCATTTTTTTATTCCTGAAAAATACGATTAACACTCCCCAACCTAACAATATTGAAAATGCTGCTGTTGCGATCGGTAAATTTATATTTATAAGATTTATATAACTTGCAATAATGGGAGGTATGGCCATACCAAGTGATTGGATGGACTGGTTGATACCCAATATCTGTCCTTGTTCATTTTTACCCGCCTGATCAGAAACAACTGAATTAATGTTTGGTTGTGTTAACCCTTGAAACATAGCAATAAAGGGCAAAATAAAGAAAATGTATTTTGAGTCAGTTGGCAAAAGAAGCATTGGAAGTGTGATGCCCAAAAGAACCATTGAAATACGAATTATACTCAAAGGTGAATACTTTTTAGATATTGGTCGTTGTAATCCTCCTTGAGCAATAACGATCCAAACCCCTATAAAAGCAAATATATCAGCAATCTGTGATATTTTAAAATCAAATTTATTAATTAAAAACACCTGAAAAAATTGTGTGAAAAAATTAAATCCAAGTGTCATTAAAAAAACTACGAGAAAAATAATTCTAAAATTTTTTAACTGAAAAGCTTTACCAATATTTTGCATTCCGGTAAACATACTGACAGGAGTTTGGCGTTTTTCACGAAGTGTTTCCGGAGAAGCAAAGTATACGAATATTAAATTTATGACAGTTAAAATAGCAGCAAACCAAAAGGGAGTGGCTGCATTGAACCAGGAAACAAGTAAGGGGTCAGCTAATTTACCACCAATAAAAGGACCTAAAATAAAGCCCAGACCAAAGGCGGCTCCTACCATTCCAAAGTTTTTCGCTTTCGATTTTTCATCGCTGAAATCCGAAATAGAGGAGAGTGCTATTGAAATATTGCCACCAGAAAAACCATCTAAAATACGACTGATAAAAAGTAAATATATATTTTGTTGAAGAATAGCTGTTGCAAAAAGAATATAACCAATTAAAGTTCCGACCATTGAAATACTGAGAAGTTTTCTTCTTCCAAAACGGTCGGATAATGCACCTAACATTGGTGCTCCAAAAAATTGAGCAAGTGGAAAAGATGCAATTAAAAAACCAAGTACAATGGTACGAGAGTGGATACTCATTTCAGCAGGAAGCATATTGTGTACAGGATACAAAAGCAAAGGAGCCATTACAGGGATAACAATACCAACACCTAACAGGTCAATAAACACAGTAAAAAAGATAGTAAGTAAAGGAGATCTTTTCTGAACAGGTTGAGTCATCCGCTTTGTTAAATGAAACACAAACGTAAGAATTTTGTTTGGTTCATCAAATATAGCATACTTTATACAAAGTATTGCTTTGATTACAAATATTGCAGGATTAACAAAAAACTTATTATATTTATCGGATT
>JAHEYA010000294.1 GCA_023251855.1 Bacteroidota bacterium | reverse complement strand
AAAAGGAATATCAGGAATGTGCACCAATACCCTCCCATTCCCGTCGGGCTTGAAGAAAAACTCGCAATGAAATTTAATATGGAGCCGGAAAATATTGTTGTTGGTGCGGGTTCTGTACGACTGATAGATGGAATCATTCAGACATTTGTTGAACCGGAAGAAGAAATTATAATTTTTGAGCGAAGTTTTATTGCCTACGAACAACTTGCAGCCGCTCACAGAAGAAAATATTTTTTCGCCAAGCAAACGAATTTTATTTGCGATGTTTCTACTATTTTTCCGCTCGTTACACAAAAAACCAAAATAATTTTTATTGCGAATCCCAACAATCCAACAGGAACTATCATTGTTCATTCGCAACTTGAAAATCTATTAAAAAATATTTCAGAAAAAATCCTCGTTGTAATTGACGAAGCATATTGCGAATATGTTACCGATAAATCTTTTGCTGATTCTATTTCATTGCAAAAAAAATATACAAATCTTGTTATCCTTCGAACATTTTCTAAAATATACGGGCTTGCCGGATTGAGAATCGGCTATGCTATTGCAGAGGCAAATATTTCCGGCTCACTCAAGAAAAACAGAATTCCTTTTTTCTTTAATTCCCTCTCGGAAGGGGCTGCGCTTGCAGCACTTGAAGATGAAAAATATGTTACTGCTTGTACAAGATGGAACTCCAAAGAGCGGGAGTTTCTACTAAAAGGATTGATTAAAAACGGACTTAATGCAATTCCATCACAAGGGAATTATATTTATGTTTGGTTTAAGGGTGAGAATGAAAAAGAGACTCTTTTTAAAAAATTATTTGATGCGGGAATTTTAATTTGTAATCTGAAAGTTTTTGGACAGGATAAAAGTTTGAGAATTGGTGTGGGGAATAGAAAAGTAAACAGCCAGATTCTGAAAATAGTACACCAGAAAATATAGAAACATTATTAGAAATAAGGGCAGAGAAAAATTTTAAAAAAGTACCACTACCAAATTTTTACCATGATTACAATAATTCACGCGGATTCTCCCCAGAGTTCTTCCGATTCCTCCCTAATCCTCCGAAGTCCGTGCTGTTGAAATTACCAAACTGTTCCCCCTACGTTTGCGCCATGTTGCGTTATGTCCGTTGGTGTCGAATGTTATCCCCAATTAGCCTGATAACGTCTATATTTGTCGAAATTATTTTTTGTGAATAATACGGAGATAGGTGTCTTGCAAATCCTCTGCGAATCGGTTCGACACTTTTCCTCATAGTTCCACCATAGAAATCAAGTCCTTGCGAAAAAAGCAGGGGCTTCTTTTTTTGATGATGTGCGATATTGATGTGCGATATTTTTGAAAATGTTGTCATCTTTTTTATCATTTCACCGATGATTTAAAACACTTTGAAATTGCTTAACCTTTGTTTGCCCCTTATTTTCAAAGAACTGAACTAGCAACTTGAGTTAAATAATAACTGTACGAAAATGGTTCGCTGATATTTTGTAATCATATTTTCAATGTCACAAACAAACCTACAACATATTTGGCTTACACTTGCACCTAAATAACGAATTAAATTACTTTTTTAAAAAACTATTCCAATAAATCGCGATAAAATAAGATACATTGCGATAATAGGAAGAGGGGTAAAAAAGCATACCTCATTGAATATGGATAATGAATTACCATGAAACATTATCGCACTTTATTGCGATTATTAAATCGATAAAGCAAGATTGGTAAGTTAAATTATTTGGAGAAGAGATAATAGTTAAAGGTTCGTTTGATAAAGGGATTTTTATTCTGATTGACAGCCTATATCAGCATAGTTTCCTAGTTCTAGGAGAATTGAAATCAATTGCAATATATTGCGATTAATTTCTGCCTATAAGGATAAATTAAAAGATAATATTTAAAGAATAATTAATTCTGAAGGACGAAATTAATTTAGCCAACCAGAATCTATACAGATATTTTGTTTACTTGAGGACTATTGGCGTTGATCAAAATAATCTGGCATAATCTGGAGTAAGTATCATATGAGATTTGATACCCTTCCTGATATAGAATCCAAAAACTTCAAACCATTCTCCACCACCGTTGAAAGGAGAAGGAATTGATTTTGCTACTGCCCAATCAAAGCCGAGAGATTCAACATAGCCAATTTTGCAAGAAGTTCGTTTTTGAACGGCCATTCCAATTAATATCTTAAGATTTAACAAATTAGATTTTTGGCGAGCTTTGTATTCATCATCATTACTGCTATTTAAGCGGTTTCTGAATGTCCAACCAGCCTCCCTGTTTAAATATAGTTGACCGATTTTCTTTGGATGAAAAAGAGTGCTGGTTTGTGGGCACTTTAATGTAATATCCAAGCTTTTTACAATTATTGGTGTTCCTGTTGTTTTCATGAATTTAATTTTATTGCTCTTATTTGACATAGCTAGCGAAGAGTAATGCTTTCGTTCTTATTTCTTTTTTTTCAATTCATTACTTTGAAGATATTCCATCAGATGCTCATGTGTGTAAAGAATTCTCCTTCCATCATCTTCCCTAATAAAACCGATTTTTCGGTCATTGCGCAACTGCTGTAACTTCTTTTTGGAGACCTTTAGGAAGCGACTTGCTTCCATATCATTGTAGGTGGTTTGATTCACCGGAGTGTTTCGTGCCATATAGCCCTCGATCAAGTCAAGCTTCTTTAAAATCGGTTGTATATATTCGGAAAAGTTTTCCGGTGTAAGTACTATTATATTATTTGTCATCAGTAGGTGTTTTTTGTTGAGCAAAACTACTGAGCCCCTAACATAAAACCAATATTTTTCTAGGAATGACGGCACTTTAGTAGCTATAAAAGTAGCTAGCGTAGCTATGCTAGTAGATAGCATAGTAGCTGGCAACAAAAACGATAAATTTTAACTGTAGTTGATTGAAAAATTGGTAAGATCAGATAGCTGATACTTTGATTTTAGAAGAAATCATTGAAATATTAATTTCGACTTTTAAGGCTTGGGCGCTTTATTCCGTACTTAGCAATATCAATATAGTTTTGACCCTTTTTTGATTCTCCCATAACACTCGTAGTAAACTTTAGCGTATCATTTTTAAAAAGAGTAAAATTGCATTTAAGAAAATAAGCGTATTTAGTTTTGGAGCTCTTTTTATTGTCATAGTAATCGTAAAACTGATACAAAAAATAACGGATAATACCTTTTTGCACTTTTGTTAAATTAATTGCGAAATATTCGTCAGTGGGAGGACTTCCAAACACTGTAAAACACTTGTTTAACATCCTTGACACTTCTGTTTCTTGCATAAAGGGTTTTTCATAAACAAGGTTTACAGCCTTAGTTAACACCATAAAAAAGTCCAATATCTGCTCCTTTGTTGCATTGCAGGAAATTTGGTCAAAAGGTATAAAAGGTGGAGCAATTAATATAGCTTTTTCAATAGGTGAAACAGAGTGAATAATCTCTTTGTTTTCAATTTTCTTGATTTCCCAACTGTTACCAGGCTTTAATGGTTCTTCTGTTTTTGTAGTTTCTGTATTTTTTTCTAATAAAGGGAATTTTTCATTAAATGCTATCAACTCTTCATATTCTGATATTTTAGGCAGAATTAATAATTCCAAACATTTCTTGCAATGATCCCTGTTAAAACCATTTAATTCATGTTTTGCATTATTCATTCCAACAACCATTTTATGTTTCTCTGCAATTAAAAAACGCAAACCTTCTGTAAGATTTTTTTTATTCAGTTCATTTTGAAGGTGCTTTTTATATGTCTCAAATCCATCATCACCAATTTCCTTCATTTTTTTTCTAAAATTATTGGAAGTAGTAAGGAAATCTACAACTCCTTTCCCAATAATTTCTATTGCTTCGGAGCCCTCTGACTTTATATACGGCTTCATATAAAATATTTTTTCTGGGTCCGGTTCCTTGTTTTCTTTTGACATTGGTTTGCAGTTTTAAAATTTGCTTTTAGAAATAGAAATTAACATACAGATGTTTTGTGAAACGTAAATTAAAATATTTGGTTTCTTTTCATTAAAAGGTTCATTTTCCTAAAACCAGCTCCATTGTACTATCTAAGGCTTCTTCATCAAAGCTAGCTAGGTACATTTCTGTAACTTTTAAGGATTTATGTCCGAGTGCTTTTGAAATAGAATACAAATCTGCATTTTTCTTGCGGGCTATGTTTGAAAAGGAGTGTCGGCTACTATGAAAATGTAAGCGCTTATTTATTTTTGCAGATAGCGCCAATTTTTTCAAGTCACCATTTATACAGGCTGCTTTTGATTCAACTTGTTCT
>JAHEYA010000293.1 GCA_023251855.1 Bacteroidota bacterium | reverse complement strand
GTTAGTGTGCGTTTTTTCGGCAAACTCACAAAACGATATTGATGCCATGCGTTATTCACAAATCACATTTGGAGGAACCGCCCGTTTCACCTCTATGGCTGGCTCCATGGGAGCTCTTGGAGGGGATATATCATCATTAAGTTTTAATCCGGCAGGTATTGCACTTTATCGAAAATCGGAACTTACCATTACTCCTTCCATTTTTTCACAAAGTGCATCATCAACCTTTAATAATACCAATTCAGGCGACCGAAAATTAAATTTCAATCTCGGCAATATTGGTTTAGTTGGCACCTTTTTTTTAAGGGAAAATAATAATAGCGGATGGAGATCCCTCCATTTTGGATTTGGATACAACCGTAGCAATAGTTTTCAGAAAAGGGTAAGTGTACAAGGCTTTAATAAAACCAGCTCACTGCTGGATACTTACGTAAACGCTGCAAATGGTTATTCAAGTAGTGATTTCGATGGTTTTTCAACAGGCCTGGCATGGGATTCATTTCTGATCAATCCGGTTGATACTACCGGAAGTTTGTTATATAACCATGTGATCAAACACTATGGTGAACTTCAAAAAAAATCAACAGAAACAACCGGTTCAATGGGAGAAACAGATTTAAGTTTTGGTGGCAATTATAAAGACAAAGTGTTTGTTGGGGGCACCATTGGTATTGTAACTGCCAGCTACAATGAAGAATCTGTATATCAGGAGGTAGACGAAAGAGATACTATTAAAGGTTTTAAATCATTTTCATATTCACAAAACCTTGCTACCAGTGGTTCCGGTTTTAATTTAAAATTCGGCATGATCGTAAAAGCAACAGACTGGCTAAGAATAGGTGCGGCTGTTCATGCTCCCACTATTCTTCAATTATCCGACTCTTATAGCAGCTCCATGAAATCGGATCTCGATGGGGGAATAACACATGATGTGAAATCAAAAGAAGGCAAATTTAATTATACCATTACCACTCCATTCAGAACAATGGGCAGCATAGGGTTTGTAATAAGTAAAAATGCGTTGCTCAATGCAGAATATGAGTATGTTGATTATACCAATGCACAATTAAGTTCAAGTCCTAATGTATTTACGGATGTGAATAATGTTATTCGCGCAAAGTATAAAGCTACAAGCAATATCCGAATTGGAGGCGAGTTTCGTATGGATCCTTTGGCGTTCCGACTTGGTTATGCCTTGTATGGCAGCCCCTATGTAAATGGAGAAAATGTAAATGCTAACAGAACAAGTTATACTGCAGGTATTGGTTTCAGAGAAAACAACTATTTTATTGATTTTGCTTATGTATTTACAAAATATACCGAGTATGACTATTTATATGACCCTGCACTAGTTAATTCAGTAAAAAACGACCTTAAAAATTCGAGTTTTATGCTGACTTTTGGTGTGAAATTTTAGCTTTTTCACTACCTTTAATGGAAAAAATGGTTGTTTTAATGATTATTTCACTTTTTAGCTAGTTTTTTACTGGATAATAATAAAGCGGAGTCCGCTCTTTGTTCATTGGCAAATTTCGACAAAAAGGCTCTTTTTGCTTTTTTACAATAAAATCTTCTGTTTTTCATCTTTATTTCTTGAAAAATCGTTAAAAATTATTCCATTTTTGCATTAAATTTATTTGCTTTTTTATTTTTTTTGTATCTCCGCGGTTAGAATTTTCATATTTTTTTCAACAAATCAAGCTTTTTTTCATTTTATTTCCTTTTTTATTAATAAAAGAACCTTTTGCCTAATTATTTTTCATTTTTCATTAAATCAGCGTAAAACGTGAAGACCAACCAGTTTGCAAATGGAATTGATTTCAAGCTTTGTCAATTGTTTCATTTGTGAATTTTTATGTTGAAAACTTACTGCCCCCAATAACATTGATCTTTGTATTTTATGTTTTTTTGTAATTGATTTTACAACGGTTGTTTCTATTATAAAATAAACCAATTACCAATTGATTTTTTTATAGCTTTGTAGATTGAAATAAATGAATTTAAGCTGAACCCAAAACATATCTATAATGAATCGTTTTACCAAAAAATTCTTATTTTTTTTCATCGTTTATTTTTTAGTATTTAATAACATTAAGGCCCAATCTGTTGGAGGAACTACTGCAGGTAGTGGGACCTATTGTGCCAGCACCAATGCCGGTTTCATTACATTAAGTGGTCAATCCGGTTCAATCGTTCGTTGGGAGCAGTCAATAAATGGAGGCGCTAGTTGGTCGACTATTGCTAATACAACTCCTGCCCAATCTTATAGTGGGCTTTTAGTAAGCACTTGTTACAGGGCAATCGTTCAAGCCACCGGTTTTCCTGCCGATTCTTCGTCCATAACCTGCATTACCATATATGTGCCAAGTGTAGGTGGAACACTTAGTGGTGGTGGCCATTTTTGTGCTGCACCGGGTTCCGGTGGCGGAACGCTTACGCTAAATGGTATCACGGGCAATGTATTATATTGGCAACACTCCGTAAATGGGGGCGTTGCAGATACAATTGCAAACACAACTTCTACATTAACGTACACCAACATAACTCAAAACACCTCTTATTGGGCTGTTGTAAGACAAGGACCCACCTGCCAAACCGATACATCAACAGTTGCAGCTTTCACATTTGATGCGGTTTCCGTTGGCGGTTCATTAACAGGTAGTGATACGGTATGTATAGGAGTGAATGGAGGTACGCTTGATGTAATTGGGAATACCGGCAATGCTGTGAATTGGATGTCATCTACCAATAATGGTGTTTCATGGACTGCAATTGCCAATACAACCGGTTCTGAAACCTACAGCAATTTAACTCAAACAACGTTATATGCTTGCGTAATAAAAAACGCAGCCTGCCCGATTGATACTACGGCTTATGCAAAAATAACAGTGGTGTTGCCTGTTCCGGTAAATGCGGGGAGTGATGTATCTATTTTAAGTGGTCAATCAACTGTTTTAAATGGCACAGGAACTGGCATCCCTGTTTGGAGCCCCGGCATTGGCCTAGACAGCACAACTAAATTTAAACCTATTGCTTCGCCCACTGTTACAACAACCTATATGCTTACCGTTACTGATATCAACTCCTGTGTAGCCTCTGATAGCGTTGTGGTTACTGTTGGTGCAGCGGAGTTTAATGGAAAAATCTCTAATTTATTTACCCCAAATGGTGATGGAATAAATGATACCTGGTATATCGAAAACATTATATATTATGCCGATTGCGAGGTTTTTGTTTACAATATTTACGGTAACCTTGTTTATACAAAAAAGGGATATACTAACGATTGGCAGGGAACATACAATGGCTCTGCTTTGCCTGATGGCACGTATTATTATGTGCTTCGATTTGACAGTTCTGATAAAATTTGGAAGGGGTCTTTGGATATTTTAAGAAGCAAGTAATTAGTATTAGAGAACGGGCAGTGGCATTTCTAATATACCTAAATAATAAATGGTCACACACTCTTGATAGGTCTGCTTCAACGCAGAATTCTCTAAATACAGCGCGAAGAAGTAAAAAAGAAATGAAAAAAGGGTTTACAGTTGTTTTAATTTTTTTGTCTGTAATTACTGCCAATGCCCAGCAAATTGGGATGTTTGGTCATTCTTTTTATAAGCCAATGGTTTATAATCCTGCTTTTACCGGTGTTGGTGATGCAACAAGTGCCACACTGATCAGTCGTTCTCAATGGACCGGCTTTAATAGCGCCCCACAACTTACCTTTTTTATTGTTGACGGCAATTTCAATATCCTGAATAAAAATTTGAATTTAGGAATCGGTTTAATAAACGACAGGATGGGCATTAGCAGCAGAACAGGTGGCAGTTTGTACTATTCATATAAATTAAAATTAAAGGAAGATATGCATGTGTTGTTTGGAGTGTCTTTGGGCATCTTAGATCAAACAATGGATTTTTCTAAGGCTGTGACTGAAACTAGTTCCGACCCTACAGTACTAACTGATTCCCGGCATAAAATTGCTGTTGATGCAAATGTTGGAGCTGCGTTTTTCTGGAAAGATGTGGAAGCAGGCATAGCCATTCCGCAGCTTATTGGGAGCAAACTTCAATTTACCGATAATACCAGCGCTCGTGCATATTACACGCAGGCACGCCATTATATGGGCTCTGTTAAATTTCATTATGTTGCATCAAAAGAAAAGGAAATTTCGGTTATACCGCAAGCATTAATACGTTTTGTACCCGGTGCACCATTTCAGTTTGATGGCACCATTAACGTTGATTGGAAAAGTAAATTTTGGGTTGGTGCAACTTATAAAAGCGGGTATGCAATGGCTGCAAACG
>JAHEYA010000292.1 GCA_023251855.1 Bacteroidota bacterium | reverse complement strand
GATAATTCTTTATTGAATACAACACAAAACCCAACTCATATTTTTCCAAATTTTGGTATATTTAATGCAACACTGGTTGCAACCACTGCCAATGGCTGTAAAGATACAGTTACTAAACCCATTTTAGTTCATCCATTGCCAACTGTTAATTTCACTACTAACCCTGTACCTGTTGGAATATGCTATGGGACAAGTGTTTCCTTTTTTGATCAATCAACAATTCCAATACCTGATATTGTACAATTCTGGAACTGGAACTTTGGTGATGGAAATCCGATAAATATAAATAAAAACACCTCACATCTCTACGATTCAGCCGATACATACAACATACAATTAATGGCAGTTTCTAATTTCGGATGCAAAGATTCTATCACCCATGTAATAACCATAAATCCTAATCCGGCAGTTAATTTTACTGTGGATAAACGTAACGGATGCGAACTTTTATGTATTGCTTTTCTTGATTCATCATCTATTACAAAAGGTAGCAACACCCAATGGTTATGGGATGTTGGTGATGGCAGCCTACCAAGCAGTTTAAATGCTTTTACTCATTGCTATAAAGATGACTCTGTTTTTGCACCTATCTCTTTCAAGATTACACTAACTGTAACTTCTGATAGCGGCTGTGTTTCTACCTTGTCTAAAAATAATTACATCACTGTTTATCCTCTTCCCGTTGCAAATTTCACAGTTGATCGAAAAGCTACAACAGTAATTGATCCTGTTATTTCTTTTTATAATTTGTCGACAGGGGCAAATGGTTGGAATTGGAATTTTGGTGATACTCAAACTTCTTTACTGGTAGGCCCGGAACCTCATACTTATCCAACTGCTGATACCGGAACCTACCATATAGTGCTTGTTACCTCAACCTTATATGGTTGTTTAGATACTGCCTATGAAACGGTTGTGATCGGTCCCGATTTTGTTTTTTATATTCCAAATGCATTTACACCTTACAATATAGATGGAGTTAATGATGAGTTCTTTGGCAAAGGAATCGGTATTATTAAATATGATATATGGATATTTGATCGTTGGGGAAATATGATCTTTCATGGACTTGACTTAAATGATAAATGGGACGGCAGAGCAAATGGAGGCGACAATATTGCTCAAATGGATGTTTATGTATGGAAAGTGGAACTTACAGATGTATTCCGCAAAAAGCATAGTTATATTGGGAAAGTTACTTTAGTGAAATAATCTCTATCAAAGAATTATTGTTACCAACCTTGGATAAAAGTTGTTACCAATTGAAATTTGTATCGTAAATTAAAATGAAAAATAGTCCAAAAAAAATAATTTGTGTTGTAAGCTTATTTTTTTTAAGTTTTCTTTCAGTAACATCCTTTGCTCAATGCATATTGAGTGATAATATTACAATTACACCTCCTCCGGCAGGCGGAGTTTTCAATTCAGGACAGGTGGTTAATTTTTGTTATCACGTTACTCAGTACGATCAATTAAATGCAAATTGGATGTTGGGGATTACGCCTGTTTTTGGAGCTGGATGGGATATGTCAACCCTTACTCCCGGAACAGCTCCGGTTACTATCGGTTCAATGGGGCAATGGGTATGGACAAGCAATGTTACCAGTACTGCAACAGGACTAAATGTACCCGGTTTCGGTTGGTATTTCGATAGAGATGCTGATGGGAACCCTGGTAACAACTATGGAGATAATTGTTCATCAACACCAAATTGCACCTGGGATTTTTGTTGGTCAATTACAACCGGTGCCTGCCCGCCTAACTCAACCGGAGCCTCCTTAAACGTTACTATTAATAATTATGCCGATGGGGAGCTTGGAAGTTGGACAAGTCTTAATTGTCAGAATGACCCAAACTATCAGGTTAATGCAACACTAAGCTGCACAAGCTGTTCAACAACAGCAGCCATCTCATCTTCTACTCAACCTGCCTGCAATTTAGCAAATGGTTCAGCAACAGTAACGGTTACAGGAGGTGCAGCAAATTATGATTACGATTGGAAAAACTCTTCGAATGTAACTGTCGGCACTACCACAGGTTCTGCAAGCGCCACTAATACGGTAAACAACCTTCCTTCCGATACCTACACCGTTACTATCACAGATGCGAACGGATGCACTGCTACGGCTACCGTTGTTCTTACTGCACCAAATGGAGTTTCTGTTGCCATAACTTCAACAACTCAGCCTACTTGCACCCAAACAGGTTCTGCAACAGTAACAGCAACCGGTGGTACTCCAAACTATAACTATGTATGGAAAAATGCTTCAAACACAGTGATAAGTTCAACTCCCGGAACAGCAAGCACAATTGATTCTGCAATAAACCTTGCCGGTGGCGTTTATACAGTTGTTGTTACTGATGCTTCCGGATGTATTGACAGCACGACTGTAACTTTGAACATAGTAGCAGGAGGCCCATCAGTTGCAAATGCCGGTCCTGACCAATCTGTATGCATTGGTTCAACAATATCATTAGCTGGCACCATGGTTGGCCCCGCTCCAAGCGGTTTGTGGAGTGGTGGTTTAGGAACCTACAATCCGGGCAACAACTCTCCTACAACTGTTTATACTCCTTCAGCTGCTGAAGAAAATGCCGGTACTGTAACATTAACATATACCCCTGTTGATCCGGGAAGTACATGTCCTGGAACCAGTGATCAAATGGTAATAACAATAGGTCAACAGCCAACTGCAAATGCAGGAATCTCGCAATCCGTTTGTGAAGGAACAACCATAACACTTGCCGGCGCATTTGGAGGCGCTGCTACCAGCGGAACTTGGACTGGAGGAGCCGGAACATATTCGCCTGACAATACTACCTTAAATGCTGTTTATACGCCTGATGCTACCGAAGTAACTGCAGGTTTTGCAATATTAACATTAACAACTGATGATCCACCAGGTGCTTGTACAGCTGATACTTCTAGTGTTATATTGCATTTTTATCCGAAACCAGTTGTTAATTTTACTGTTGATGACTCTTCAGGATGCACCATCCATTGTACCCATTTTACGAATTTAACAACCATTGGTGGAGGTGATAATGTTACCGCTTGGGTATGGGACTTTGGCGATAGCAACACAGGTTCTGATTCAATTGCTTCTAATCATTGTTTTTTAAATTCAGGTTTTTATAATGTTCAATTGATCGCTACATCAAGTCATGGGTGTTTATCATCTTTAGTAAAACAAGGTTTGGTTCATGTTTTTAATACACCTGATGCCGAATTTGAACCTACACCAAACCCGGCAACAATTATTGAATCAACTATTTCATTACATAATCAATCTTCAACAGATGTTAATTATTGGAACTGGGATTTCGGTGATGGGAATACCTTAGCACCAACTACTTCAGACCCTGTTCATACTTATCCTGATAGCGCCACGGCCAGTTATTGGGTAAAATTAATTGTTCATAATACCGATGGTTGTTATGATACAGCAAAACATGAAATTTTTATCGGCCCGGCTTATACTTTTATATACCTAATTCATTTTCACCAAATGGAAATGAGATAAACGATCATTTCTTTGGAAATGGCATTGGTATTAAAAAGTATGATCTATCAGTATTTGATCGTTGGGGAAATAAAATTTTTCAAACGAATGAATTAGATGGAAAGTGGAATGGAAAGGCAAATGGCAGTAATGATAATGTTGAAGTAGATGTTTATGTGTGGAAAGTGGAACTTACAGATGTTTTTAATAAAAAACATAATTATGTTGGAACTGTAACTTTAATAAAGTAACTTCGTAGTTCACAAACATTTAAATAGTTAATACCATGAATAAACGTAGCTGTTTTTACTCAGTTTTACTTGTACTTTTATTCTTCTCTGTTTCCATTTATGGCCAAACCACCTTCCTAAACACAATAGGAGCCGGTGGTATTGACAAAACAAATTCTATTATTACTACATCCGATAATGGTTTTATTCTTTCAGGTGAATCAAGCAATTTTGTTGGAGGAAAAGGAAATGCTTTTGTTGCAAAACTAAATCAAACCGGACAAGTAGATTGGGTAAAAACGTATGGAAATTTATTGGATAAAGAAAGCTTAAATGACCTAAAACTTACTAGCGACAATGGTTATATAGCTGTTGGAGAACGTTACCTTTCCAATCCACAAGGAAGAGGCGAAGTGGGAATTCTTTTAAAAACCAATTCCTCAGGCAATATGCAATGGTGGAAAGAATTTGATCATCATGGCAACGAAGCAGAAGGATTTTCCATACAAGTAACAGCTGATGAAGGTTTTGTATTGGCTGGGATGATGAAAGAATTAGAAAATTTGTCGGATCCTTTTTTTACA
>JAHEYA010000034.1:3442-11687 GCA_023251855.1 Bacteroidota bacterium | reverse complement strand
TTTGGCCAACGCATTTGCTTTATCAACTGCTCCGGCCTGGTAATATCCCATCACTACAGAGTATAAGGTAGCATCATAAGGCACATTTTCCTGAGGTGTTACTTCTACTACTTTATCAAGTACTTTTATTGCTTTATCTTTTTTGCCTTCATCGATAAAAGCATTAGCTAATGCACCAAAACGCTGACGGATATTAAGTGCACAAGAGCGAATAAACACATCATCCATATAAATACCGGGCTTATCCATGCCACCCCATGCAAACTTCATTACCTTGTCGTACATAATTTCAGTGGCAATGCGGGTTTCCTGAGTTTCCTGTTCATTCTTTTTAATTGGAACCAAGCGATACGCCAAGCCTTCCAATTGCAAATAAGGGGCAAGATTTAAATAAGAACTTGCAGGTGCTGTGGCAGCAAAATAGATAGGGCGTTTCCAATCGTTGTGTGCCAATAAATCAATAATCATTAAGTCATTTTTCTGAACATAATTTCCTGAAACCGTCCAGTCGATATTTTTAACAATACGGCTGGCAAGCTCTTTAGGTACCGTTCCATTATTCACAACAGTAGCACTATCAACAGGAACTCGCATGTTTTTAGTTGGAAAAAAATTGTAATATGTTTCTCGGGCTACCTGAATACGGTGATCATTATCATCAAGTTTAACAAAATCCATTAGTTCTTTTACAGGGATATATCCCTGAACTTTAATTTCATGATAATCGTGAAAGAGCACTACATCACGTGTTCCCTGGCGATACTGATCCTTAGTTAACGAAAATGGAACAGGGTCGGAATCATATGCTTTATGGACCATTTGATCGATATACCAATCCGTATTTAAAAGTTCTAAACAAATAACACGTACATCAGTACGGATACCTTCTACCTCCTGAGCATACCAGAGTGGGAATGTATCATTATCACCATTAGTAAATAAAACAGCATTGGGAGCACAGGAATTTAAATAATCGGCTGCAAAATCACGAGCGATAGTACGTTTTGAACGATCATGATCATCCCAACCGTCTTTTGCCATGATGGTTGGAACAGCCAATAAACAAAGTGCAGTAGCTGAAACTGCGCTAATTGTTTGACTCATTCTTTTTTCCATAAAATCATAAATAGCCAACACTCCTAATCCTATCCAAAAAGCAAAAGCATAACAGGAGCCTGCATACGCATAGTCTCGTTCGCGAGGTTCGAAAGGTTTTTGATTCAGATAAATAACGATTGCAACTCCTGTAAAGAAAAACAACATGGCAACAACAGCCGCATTTTTATTGTCTTTCTTGAAGTGATAAAACATACCGATCAATCCTAAAATTAATGGGAATGCATAAAATGCATTTTTGGCTTTGTTATTATCAGCGCCATCAGGCAAGCCAACTTGTGGTCCTAAACGGGCTTCGTCAATTGCAGATATACCGGTTATCCAATTGCCATCAGAGTTATTTCCATGACCTTGAATATCATTTTGGCGGCCAACAAAGTTCCAAAGAAAATAACGCATGTACATTTGACCGATCTGATACTTAAAGAAAAACCCTAAATTTTGTGCAAACGTAGGTTTGTCGGCTGTTGCAGGTTCTCCTGTTTGTGGGTCAGTAATACTAATGTGTTTATAATTTTTAGGATTGGTCCAGCTTTTATAACCTCTAACATGGTTTGCCTGACTGCTCCACATGCGAGGAAAAGGAGTACAGAAGCGGTCGTCATAATTTGGTATGGAATTTTTTCGATCATCGGTAACAATATATTTTCCTGTTTTTTTATCCTGTGTATAAACAGGGTTTCCATCATCGTAAGGTTTTTTAGCATCAAGCGGGGCAGAAAAATATTGACCGTATAAAATAGGCCAAGAACCATACTGTTCGCGGTTAAGGTAAGACAATAAGTTAACTGCATTTTCAGGATTGTTTTCATCCATTGGTGGATTAGCTTGTGAGCGGATAACCAAAATAAGGAAGGAGGAATAACCAATTAAAATTACAGTAAAACAAAGTATTACTGTATTTAAAATAGGTTGTACTTTTTTGGCAGTATAGCGCAATCCCACTACAATACCACCAATCAATAGAATTGCATAAATAATTGTTCCGCTATTAAAAGGCATACCCAAATTATTCACAGCCAACAACTCAATTTTAGCTGCCAGTTTCACTATCATTGGTATGATACCACCTTGTATACCACCTAAAATCACAATGGATAAACCGCTTGTAATGATTATCCCTTTTCGAGTTATTTTTTCATATTTTTTGAAATAATAAATAAAAACAATTGCCGGAATAGCAAGTAAATTCAGCAAGTGGACGCCAATTGATAAACCTATAAGGTAAGCGATGAGAATGATCCATCTGTCGGCATGCGGATTATCAGCTTCACGTTCCCACTTTAAAATAGCCCAGAATACAATAGCAGTAAAGAAACTCGACATTGCATATACCTCGCCTTCAACAGCAGAGAACCAAAACGAATCAGTAAAAGTATAAGCTAATGCACCAACAGCACCAGCTCCAAATACAGCAATCATACGGCCTTTAGTGAGCTCGCCGGTTTTGTCAACAATTTTACGAGCCAGTGCAGTAATGGACCAAAATAAGAATAGGATAGTAAATGCACTGCATAATGCTGACATCGCATTGATCATTTGCCCTACTTTAGCAGGATTACCGAAAGCGAAGAGACTGAAAAAACGTCCGATTAATAAAAACAAAGGAGCTCCCGGAGGGTGACCAACTTCTAGTTTATAGGCACAGGCAATATATTCACCGCAATCCCAGAAGGAGGCGGTAGCTTCCATAGTGCTTAAGAAAACAAATGATGCAACTAAAAAAACGAGCCATCCAATGATATTGTTTAGGCGTTGATAATTTAAAGTACTATCCATGAAAAAGTTTAAAGTTTGAAAGTTTAAAGTTTGAAAGTTAATCCAGCATATGTGGGAACTTTTGAGTTTGGTTTAGAACGTTTGCGAAATTAGAAAATTAATTGATTAGTAATTAAAAAATAAGATTTCCGTTGCGCATAAAAATATATTTATTATTTTCGCAGCCCCTAACGTGATTGTTAGTGGTAAATTGTCCGATGGTGTAATTGGCAACACGTCTGGTTTTGGTCCAGAAGAGTTCAGGTTCGAGACCTGATCGGACAACTTGAAAGAAAAACAACAAAAAAATTGAACAAAAGCCTCATTTATAGAGGCTTTTGTTGTTTTTGTAACCATTTCCAAAATATAGGGAGCTGTTATTTACAAAATAATGATTTCTAAAAGCAAAAATCGCATTCTTGCCCTGCATACACAGGGGTTTAGTATGTTTTTTTTGTTTTTTAAAAGTGCTCGAAGATAAATAATCGACAAGTTTTTTTTTTGTTTCAATTATTTATTTAATTTAGCACCCTTAAATTAGTAAAACCTAAAAGCGGATATGAATATAATTTCAAAATTATTAGTTGCATTATTTGTAACGGTAGCGTTTTCAGCAAATGTGATGGCTCAGAAAAATTTTAATGCTGATGCCGATCTTGCATTCCAGAATAAACAGTATTTCAATGCCATAGAACTCTATAAAAAGGCCTATACAAAAGCAAAGAAAAAGGAAGAAAAGGCTAACATCATCTTTGTTATAGCAGAGTGTTACAGATTGACCGGAGATACCAAACAAGCAGAAGCCTGGTATATTAAAGCGATCAAAGCTAATTACACCAATCCATTGGCAAAATTATATTTGGCAGATTCAAAAAAAGCGCAGGAAAAATATGACGAAGCATTAATTGAGTATGCAAATTTCCAAACAGATGTTCCCGGGGATATACGAGGTGAAAATGGTACTAAATCTTGTGAATTAGCAACAAAATGGAAAAATAACCCTACCCGTTACAAGGTAGAGAACATGACACTAATCAATAGTAAGGACCCGGATTTCTGTCCTACTTATGCTGATAAAAAATACAATAAATTACTTTTTACTTCTATGCGTCCCGGTGTAACCGGTGGAGGTATGGATGGAACTCTTGGCGAATTTTTCAGTGATATTTTTGAAACTCAAATGGATAAAAATGGCAGATGGAGTACTGCCACACCATTACTACCACCAATAAATACTCCTGATAATGAGGGGTTGACTACAGTAACTAAAAAGGGGGATATGTTATTTTTCACCCGCTGTATTACAGCGAAGAACATAAATGCACTAAATCAAATTTGGTTTTCAGCTAAAAAAGGAAATGCCTGGGGAGAACCTGAAAAGTTGCCTTTTTGTACCGATACAAATAAATTTGCCTCTCCATCAGTTTCTAATGGTGGAACGATTTTGCTTTTCGCTTCTGATATGCCAGGTGGACAGGGAGAAAATGATATTTGGATGTCAACTTTTGATAAGAAGGATAAAAAATGGGGACCTCCGGTTAACTTAGGGCCGGACATCAACACAGCGGGCAACGATGTGTATCCATACCTTCATGATGATGGGACTTTGTATTTTTCTTCAGATGGACACTTAGGAATGGGTGGTTTGGATATTTTCAGAGCAGAGAAAAAAGGAAAAGGAGCATGGTCGGGTGTAACAAACTTAAAATGTCCGCTTAACTCAGCAGCAGATGATTTTGGGATTATTTTCGAAGGTAGCAAAGAAAGAGGATATTTATCATCTAACCGTGAAGGAACAAAAGGAGCCGATGATATTTGGTCGTTTGTATTGCCACCATTATTGTTTGCAATAACCGGTCAAATAACAGATTGTAAGAATAAGGATGGGGTTGAAGGGGCGGTGGTTAAACTATTAGGGTCTGACGGTTCATCTGTTCAAACAAAAACAGATGCAGAAGGAAAATATAAATTTGCAGAAAATGGGAATTCCCGATTTGTGAATTCAAATACTTCATATGTAATTACCTCTGATGTAGGTAAAGAAGTTGTTACCAAAAAGGCTACGAATGGGTTTGTAAACAGCTCTTCAAAATTAAAAGTAACTACAGTTGGTGTAGAAGATGCAAGAACTTTCAAAGGACTTAATTTTTGTTTGGTACCTATCGAAAAAGAGATTCGCTTTCCTGATGTAAATTACGAATTGGCTAAATGGGATTTAACACCGGCGGCACAAGACTCGTTAAACTTTTTGTATCAAACACTGGTTGACAATCCAACATTTGTTATTGAGTTAAGTTCTCATACCGATTACAGGGGCCCAGATAATGATAACCAAGTCCTTTCAGAAAAACGTGCACAATCTTGCGTTGATTACCTTATTTCAAAAGGAATACCGGGGGAACGTATGAAAGCAAAAGGATATGGTGAGAAACGCCCTTTAGAAGTCAGAGATGGATCAGGTGCTGTTCAGTATACGTTGTCAGAGTCATATATCAATAAAGAAACAAAAGGGCAACCTAAGGAAGTGTACGAAGCATTGATGTTTAAAAACAGACGTACCGTATTCTCTGTATTAAGTAAGGATTATGTAAATCCAAATGCTCCGAAAGATGTTCCGAAAACAAAACCAAAAACATCAACAACTTCGGATGATGAAGATGTTGAATAATAATTTTTAGAAGATATCAATAAAAAGCACCCTTCCGCAAAAACGAAAGGGTGTTTTAGTTTTAATACTAATACTACCCATTATGATTTATCCTGGTCTTGGACCTCACCCCCAACCCCTCTCCAAAGGAGAGGGGAGCGATGGACTAAAATATTTTGGGAAATGCTATAAAATATGAGTACAGACAATCGTTATAATTTACGGGGAGTTTCAGCATCTAAGGAAGATGTACACAACGCGATTTCGAAAATTGACAAAGGATTATTTCCAAAAGCATTTTGTAAAATAGTACCTGATCATTTAAGCGGGGATAAGAATTATTGCATTATAATGCATGCAGATGGCGCAGGAACTAAATCATCATTAGCTTATGTTTATTGGAAAGAAACAGGAGATATGTCAGTTTGGGGAGGTATTGCACAAGATGCTATTATTATGAACACCGATGATTTGCTTTGTGTTGGAGCCGTTGATAATATTATACTCTCGTCAACTATAGGACGAAATAAAAACCTTATTCCGGGTGAAGTTATTTCGGCAATTATTAATGGAACAGAAAAAACATTAGAACAGCTTCGCAGTTTTGGAATTGGAATACATTCAACAGGAGGTGAAACTGCTGATGTAGGAGATATTGTAAGAACAATTATTGTTGATTCAACAGTAGTTTGCAGAATGAAACGGTCGGATGTTATTGATAATGCAAACATTCAGGCAGGTGATGTAATTGTTGGCCTAGCTTCGTATGGGCAAGCAACTTATGAATCGGAATATAATGGTGGGATGGGTAGCAATGGATTGACATCAGCTCGACATGATGTTTTTAATAAAAAGCTTGGAGAAAAATACCCGGAGAGTTTTGATCACCATGTGCCGGAATCACTAATATATAGTGGGGCAATAGGCTTGACAGAAAAAATAAATATAGAGAACCAATCCCAAAGTTTTGTAGATGCAGGAAAACTGGTTCTTTCGCCAACCCGCACGTATGCTCCAATCATAAAAAAAATACTGGAGAGCTATCGGTCTGATGTACATGGTATGGTACATTGCAGTGGTGGCGGACAAACCAAAGTATTGCATTTTGTAGATAATGTGCAAATAATAAAAGATAATTTATTTCCGGTTGCTCCCTTGTTTCAATTAATACAAAAACAAAGTGGAACGGATTGGAAAGAGATGTATACCGTTTTTAATATGGGGCATCGTATGGAACTGTATATTCCACGATCAATTGCGGCCGATGTTATAGCTATTTCAAAGTCATTTAATGTGGATGCTCAAATTATTGGAAGGGTGGAAACCGGAATTAAAAAACAACTAACTATAAAATCAGAATTCGGGACATTTGAGTATTAGAGCCTTTTTAAAATTTACTTAAAATGTTTCTTATGCGTCTTTTCGTGCCAGACTTCGTTACTTTTTTTGACCGTAGAAGCTCTGCTATGGTCTTCAAAAAGCACCTTGTCTATCCCCAAAATAAATCATAACACTCCAAATAAATAAAATTTAAACAGGCTCTTAAAAATATTTTTTTGAAAAAGAACTAAAAGGTTGTATGTATTTGTAAAGAGTGTATATTTGCTAACAATTAAACGCGTTTAAAAAAACTTTTAAAAAATCAATCATGAAAAAAACATTAACAGTAGTTGCATGCGCTCTATTTACAATGAGTTCAGTGTTAACTTTTGCACAAACAGATGCAAAACAAGCTCCAGCTAAAAAAGAAGAAATGAAAAAAGAAGCTCCAGCTAAAAAAGAAGAAATGAAAAAAGAAGCTCCAGCTAAAAAAGCAGAAGCGAAAAAAGAAGCTCCAGCTAAAAAAGCAGAAGAGAAAAAATAATATTTCTGAAATATTATTAAAAAAAATCCCGCAATTGCGGGATTTTTTTTGATCTCAAAAGTTTTAAGATTTACTCTTTTGTTGTTTCTCCAATTGTTTTTTCCTGTTCAGAAATTATTTGTGAGACATTGTTTACCTGCTGTTTAACGCTTTGTCCGGCTTTATCAATTTCGTTTTGCATTGCCGAAGTATGTTTTTCTATATCTTCTCTTATACCACTTGTACTTCTTTGGATCTCGTTTTGAATTTGATTTTTAGCATCATTAATTTCTCTCAATCCTTTTCCAAGTCCTTTTGCCAATCCGGGTAATTTATCTTGTCCGAAAAGCATTAAAACAACCAAAACAATGAGAAAAACTTCCCCACCGCCAAGATTTAAGAATAAAAATATTAAGTTGAACATGGCATAAAATAATTTATGGCAAAGTTAAACAAAAACAAAGCGTGATGAAATTAAATTCTCACCCCAATAACAAGTATGTCGTCAACCTGTTCCAGCTTACCTTTCCAGTTGTTGATCGTTTTTTCAAGAACATTGTGCTGCTCCGGCATTGGTAAATGATGAATAGATAATAAAGTGTCTTTAAATTGTCTGTACATAATTTTTTTTCCTTTACTACCGCCAAACTGATCGGCATAACCATCAGTAAAGGTGTAAATGGTATCACCTTTTTGTAATTGAATGGTTTGTAGCGTAAAATCTTTATCTTCCTCATTATACCTGCCAACGGGCATTTTATCTGCCTTGTGTTCAATTAATTTTTTATCTCTTACCATCCATAATGGATTGTTTGCAGCGGCATAAGTTAGTGTTAATGTGTCGAAATCATACTTGCAAAGTACACAGTCCATACCGTCTT
>JAHEYA010000034.1:0-3432 GCA_023251855.1 Bacteroidota bacterium | reverse complement strand
TTTCTGTTCCTTTAGGGTTGAGTGCTTTTATGATATCTTTTCGCTGTTCATTAAGTATTTTGTCGGGTTCAGTAATATTACGTTCAATTACGTTTTCATTTAAGAAGCTAATGTTGAGTAAACTCATAAAAGCTCCGGGTACCCCATGTCCGGTACAATCAGCAGTTGCAATATAAAAAGCATTGTTGTGTTTAACAGCCCAATAAAAATCGCCACTGACAATATCTTTGGGTTGGTAAAAGATGAAGAAATCAGAAGCCCCTCTTCCGTTTCCCGTAATGGGAGAAACTCCCTCTCCTTGTGCCACCGCTAAAGCTTTTGGCGGCATTCGATCCGAAAGGGTTGGTGTGAGGTGCTTTCTGATATATTCCTCACTGGTGAGCATTGCCCCCTGTATGCGTGATGCATAATTGATACTGTCGGTAATATCTTTATTTTTTTCTTCAATAATCTTTTTTTGTTTTGAAATTTCAATGTTTGCTTTTAGTTTTAGTTTGTAACTTCTAAAAACAAAAAGAGCAAGTAGCAAAACCAAAACAAAGCCGCTAATAAAATAATTACGCTGCAAGCGTTGCTTGTTGAGCTTTTCTGTTGCAATAAGATCTATTTTATCCTGTTCTGCTTTTTGTTCGGTTTGCTTTTTTTCAAAATCAAAATTCATTTCGGCACGAGCTATTTTTCTAGTGTTTTCTTCACTAAATATGCTATCTGATGTAGCAGCATATTTTTTATAAAACTCAAATGCTTTGGCAGGTTGATTTATTTGTGTGTAGAGGTCGCTGAGCCTTTGTTGCTGTAATTGAACTAATTCAAGCGAGCCAATTTCAGTGGAAATCTTCAAAGCTTTTTCTAAATACTTTTTGGCTTCGCTATAATTTTTAAGGCAGGTATTACTCCTTCCAATGTTACCGAAGTGACGGGCTATTTCTTTTTTATCTCCCAACTTCTCAGCGATCTTCAATGCTCGATAAAAATAATTCAAGGCTTTCGGATAATCTTTTTGTTCAAAATATATCACCCCAATATTGCCCAGAGAAATAGCAATCGTTGTTTTATCTTCAAATTTTTCTTTTATTTTCAAAGCTTTGAAATAAAAGTCCAATGCTTTTTGATAATCCATTTGTTCCTTGTAGACAATTCCAATGTTACCAAGATTTCTGGCAATTCCCTCCTCATCTCGCAACTCCTCAGCCATTTTCACAGCTTTGAAATAGTAATCTAATGCCTTTTGGAAATCTCGTTGATCAGCATAAACGATCCCGATGTTACCCAGATGGCGTGCTATTTCACTTTTATTCCCATGTTCTTCATCAATCTTCATAGCTTTGAAATAATAATCTAATGCCATTAGGTAGTTACTTCGACTCCAATAAACAAGTCCAATATTGCCAAGGGTGAATGCCTTACGACCCTGCAGAATGGATTTGCGATTTGCTGAGGCTTTCTTTTCCATCTTTTCCCATAATGCTAATGCTTTAAAATCAAAAGCGAATGCTTCGGAATAATTTCCTTTTAGATAATGAAAATTCCCAAGATTATGATAGGATTTTGCTATTCCGATTTCATACATAGTTTTTTCGGCCAATGAAAGCGCTTGAACAGAGAGGAAAATAGAGGTGTCGGGGTTATTGTTTCTAAGCCCCCAAGCGAGAATGTTTAGTGCATTTATTCGTGTGGTGTCATGGAGTTTAGAGACAGAAGAATGGAGAAGATCGAAAAGAGAATCCAGCTTGTGATTTTGGGAAAGCGTACCGAAATGACAAAAGCAAAGTGTCAGAACTAAGAAATTTATTTTTATTGTTTTTGTCATTTGTTTCTACTAAACCCTCACTCCAATAATTAATATGTCGTCAACCTGCTCCAGCTTTCCTTTCCAGTTGTTGATTGTTTTTTCAAGAATACTGTGTTGCTCCTGCATTGGTAAATGATGAATTGATAATAACAAATTTTTTAATTGTTTGTACATGAATTTTTTTCCTTTACCACCTCCTGCCTTCGCCCAGGCTTCGGCAGACAAGCCAAATTGATCGGCATAGCCATCGGTAAAGGTATAAATGATGTCGTCTTTTTGTAATTGAATGGTATGTTGGGTAAAATCTTTGTCTTCTTCGTTATACTTACCAACCGGCATTTTATCGGCTTTGTATTCAATTAATTTTTTATCTCTCACCATCCATAATGGATTATTTGCAGCGGCATAAGTTAGGGTTACATCCCCTTTGCCCTCTTTAAAGAAGGAGTAATCATACTTGCAAAGCACACAGTCCATGCCGTCTTTGGAGTTTTCTGTTCCTTTTGGATTAAGTGCATTAATAATTTCTTTTCGTTGCTCATTAAGTATTTTATCGGGTTCGGTAATATTGCGTTCAATTACGTTTTCATTTAAAAAGCTAATGTTTAGTAAACTCATGAAAGCTCCTGGTACTCCATGTCCGGTACAATCGGCTGTTGCAATATAAAAAGCATTTTTGTGTTTAACAGCCCAATAAAAATCACCGCTTACAATGTCTTTGGGTTGATAGAAAATAAAAAAATCGGAAGCCCCTCTTCCGTCTCCCCTAAGGGGAGAAACTCCCTCTCCTTGTGCCACCGCTAAAGCTTTTGGTGGCATTCGATCCGAAAAGGTTGGTGTGAGGTGCTCTCTAATGTATTCATCACTGGTAAGCATTGCCCGTTGTATTCGTGATGCATAGTTGATACTGTCGGTTATATCTTTGTTTTTTTCTTCGATGATTTGTTTTTGTTTAGAAATTTCAATGTTTGCTTTTTGTTTTAGTCTGTAACTCCTGAAAACAAAAAGAACAAGCAATAGAACCAACCCAAAACCGATAATAAAATAATTACGTTGCAATCGTTGTTGGTTTAATTTTTCTACAGTTACAATATCTCTTTTATCTTGTTGGGCTTTTTGTTCGGCTTGTTTTTTCTCAAAATTAAAATTCATTTCAAATTGCACATTTTTTTTTGTGCTCTCTTGGTTGAGCATGTGGTCCTTTGCCATTTTGTGATTTTTAAAATGCTCTAATGCTTTAGCAGGTTGCTGAGTTTGGGTATAAATCTCGCTAAGGGATAGTTCAGAGACAGCTACGATAGTAATGGCGTTTATTTCCGTTGCAACCTTTATCGCTTTTTGTAAATATTCTTTTGCCTCATTATATTTTTTCATTGAGATATACACTCTTCCAATATTGCCATAATGGCGCGCGATATCATTTTTATTTTTTAACTCTTCACATATTTTCAAAGCTTTGAAAAAATAATCCAGAGCTTTTGGATATTCACTTTTCATCCTATAAAGCCACCCAATGTTGCCCAACTCAAGAGCAATCCCTTTCTTATCAACATGTTTTTCGTGAATTTTTAGTGCCCTGATGAAGTTTTCCAAAGCTTCTTTACATAAAGAATCCCTTTCAACAAGGTTGTTGTGCATCA
>JAHEYA010000033.1 GCA_023251855.1 Bacteroidota bacterium | reverse complement strand
AAGGTCTCCTTTCAGTGGCTTACGCTATTACATTGGCTCTATTCTTCGTGATATGCAAATTGATGTGGCTGCTTGTAATAACAACCCTCCCAAAATTAAACCTATCAATGATACCTGTATTGCTGCCGGAACTAATTTACATTTTACTGTACAAGCTACTGATCCAAATTCTAATATTTTAACTTTAACTGCTACCGGTGGCCCTTTTCAACTGAATCCGGCTGCAACATTTTCTTCAACACCAACATTTAGTCCTGTAACCGGGCAGTTTAACTGGAATCCTAGTTGCCCTGAAGTTCAGCTATTGCCCTATCTGGTAACATTTAAAGTAGCCGACAATAATCAAAGCGACCCGCTTGTCGATTTTAAATCTGTATTTATTAAAGTTGTTCCTCCGGCTCCCAGTGGCTTAACTGCGACACCTAGCGGAACAAGCATTATTCTTCATTGGAACCATGCTCTCTGTGGTGATACACTGGGAAGCAATCCATTATTAGGTTATAAAGTGTATCGAAAAAACACCTGCGATCCATGGACTCCAGGAGCTTGCGAAACGGGTGTGCCCAGCTATACGGGCTATACATTAATTGGTTCTTCCATACCTTCCATTACTGCTTTTACAGATAATAATAACGGACAAGGTTTGGTAAATGGAATTAATTACTCATACGTTGTAGTTGCCTATTATACTGATGGTTCACAAAGTTATGCCTCCACTCATATTTGTGCAACTCTGGTAAGAGATGTACCCATCATTACCAATGTTAGTGTTATCAGTACCGGAACAAATGATAGTATATGGGTTCATTGGCTTAAACCGGCAGGCAACTCCTCCAACCTTGATACCATTGCCAACCCTCCTCCTTATGAATATCGCTTAATGAAAGCTATCGGATTTAACCCTGCTACCAGTGCTTTTTCGCAAATAGCAAGTTATATTCAACCTGCATTTTATAAATTAACCGATTCCAGTTTTATCAATACCGCTTTAAATACAAGGGATTCAGCATACACCTATCGTATTGATTTTTATTGTAATAGTATTTTCAAAGGCTCTACAAGTACCGCTTCTTCAGTGTTTTTAACTACTGTCGCTGCCGACAAAAAAGTAAATCTGTTCTGGAAAGAAATTGTGCCCTGGAACAACTACAGATATGATATTTACAGGGCAAACCCTGTTGGTTCATCAAATTTTGTAAAGATCGATACTTCAGTAACTCAATCATATATTGATACCGGATTAGTAAATGGTATCAACTACTGCTACAAAATAGTTAGCGGTGGTCAATATTCAGATGTAGCCTTGCCACGGCCTTTATACAACAAATCGGAAATAAAATGTGAAACTCCTATCGATCTTGTACCACCATGTCAACCAACTTTTACGGTTGCAAACGACTGTGATATTTTTCAAAATGTGCTGTCCTGGACAAACCCAAACACCTACTGTTGCCATGATGCAGTAAGGTATAATATTTATTTTACTCCTACTTCTGATGGTGCACCACAATTGATCTACACCTCAACGGATTTGAATACCACTACCTTTGTTCATCAATATTTATTTGAAGGCGTTCCTTCTGTTGCTGGCTGTTATGCGGTTACTGCGGTGGATTCTATCGGCAATGAAAGTGCTATTGTTACCAGAATATGTGTAGATAATTGTCCGGAATACGAACTGCCAAATGTGTTCACTCCCAATGGAGATGGGCAAAACGATCTTTTTATTCCTTTGCCCCACTACCGCTATGTAAGAGATATCAACCTTAAGATTTTCGACCGCTGGGGCGTTCCGGTATTTGAAACAACCAACCCCGATATTTTATGGGACGCCAAAAACAGCAGCAACAAAAGACTGTGCTCAGATGGCACCTATTTTTACTTATGTATAGTTAATGAGATACATGTGGATGGTATAAAATCACGCATTCTAAAAGGGTTTGTTCAACTTATACTAGATAAAGCTAAAGTAGGAAACTAACCTCCAATTCAACAATTTATGTTCACCGGAATTATAGAGAGTTTAGGGCAAATTACAGCGCTGAATAAAGAATCGGACAACCTGCACATCACCCTAAAATCAACCTTTACAAACGAACTCAAGATCGACCAAAGCATTGCTCACAATGGCGTTTGCCTCACTGTTGTTGATATTAAGGATGATACCTATATAGTTACTGCTATTTCAGAAACACTTCAAAAAACTAATTTAGGAAATCTTACTATTGGTGATTCTGTAAATTTAGAACGTTGTATGAAACTTGGTGATAGACTTGATGGCCATATTGTTCAGGGGCACGTTGACCAAACTGCCATTTGTAAGAAAATTGAACAAACCAACGGCAGCAGCATTTTTACATTTGAATACGATGCTTCACCAAACAATATAACTGTTGAAAAAGGCGCTATATGCGTAAATGGGGTAAGTTTAACAGTAGTGAATTCTAAAGCCAACTCTTTTTCCGTTTGTATCATCCCTTACACCCTTGAACATACTAATTTCAAAAGCTGCCAGTTAAACACTATTGTAAACCTTGAGTTTGATATTTTAGGCAAATATATCAGTAAGCTCATGGATAAGACTCATGTAAAGGCATCTTGACCGTTTTTTGTGGGCGGATTGCCCCACAAAGGGTTGGAAGTATTTTAAACTACTTGGTTCAATTGAAAGTAAACAACAATAAATTTCTTTTTTCAATTTTTTTATCTTACATTAGCAAACTAATATTTTTTTAAATCGTTCTTTTCCAATGCTTTCTCATTCACAAATTATTGTAATTGTATGCTGTTAAGCATGTTTTCAACCCTTTTAAAATTAAACTCATGAAAAAAATTTACTCTGTTTTATTTCTACTGGCATTAATTCCTTTTAGCCCTACTGCTAAAGCACAACTTGATTATAAGGATGTTGCTCACATATTTTACAGTCGCTGTTCATCCTGCCATCATGAAAATCAGTCTGCTCAATCTATGTTGACATACAGCGAAACCTACCCTTGGAGAAACGCCATTTTAAGTGATCTGCAAAGCGGTAAAATGCCTCCATGGTCTCCCGATACTTTATATACACGCTTTTCTCATGAACACATTATTAACGCTGCCGAAAAAAGTGCTATTATAAGTTGGGTAAACAGCGGTGCCCTAAAAGGAGATACAACACTAGCTCCTAACCCTCCTACATTCTCACAATATCAACTTAATGGCACACCCGATCTTGTTCTCAGAATACCAACCTTTGCAAGTAATGCTTCTTCTGTTGATGCTTACAATTGTTTTGCAGTTTCTACCGGACTTACACAGGATAGAATATTGCGCGCCTATGAAATCGTTCCCGGCAACTCCTCTATTGTACACCACGTTATTGTTGATGTTGACTCTAATGGCACTTCTACCAGTGATTTAACAGGTGGCTGCTTCAATCCTACAGGTGATTTCGGAATTGGCGGATGGGCACCCGGTGCCGCACCAACCATATTCCCCGGACAAGCTCCTTTGAAAGCAGGGATCCGCATCAAAGCCGGCTCTCAGTTGTTATTGCAAATACATTATCCGGTTGGTACAGCTGGTCAGTTGGATAGTACACAAGTCCGTATGTATTTTTATCCTGCCGGAGAAACCGGTGTGCGCCCAGTTCATGCTACTACTTTTCTTCAAAACTGGAGTCTATACATTATGCCTAATACCTCTCCAACATTCACTGCAAACTATCCGTCAAACGGAACTATCCCTAGTGCATTGTCCATGTTTGCTACTTTTCCGCATTCTCATAAAGTGTGTACAAAAATTACTAATTATGCCTATTTGGGTACTGATACAATTCCTTTAGTTCGCGAAAAATGGGACTTTGAATGGCAAGGGTATTATACCTATAAAAATCTGGTTAAGGTTCCCGCTGGATACAAATTATACTCCAAACACCTGTTTGATAACACCACCAATAACCCCAACATCACTACCCCTGTTTTGGTTCATGCAGGAACAAGTACTTCAGATGAAATGCTTTTTGATTCTTACATGTTTTTTAAATATGAAGTCGGTGATGAGCTGATTGATGTAGAGACTTTGTTAGCAAACGATCCGCTTGTTATTACATCTGTTAAAACAAACGAGGTTCCTTCTGGCCTGCTAACTTATATTTATCCTAACCCTGCCTCAAATAAAGTAAGTATCTATCTTTCCAAAAGATCAGAATATAAAGTTCAACTATTAAGTATAACCGGACAAAGTATTTTACAAACCGAACTATTTTATGATGTTACTTCAATAGACTTAAAAAACATTCCGGCTGGCTTATATATTGTTGAAGTTATAGATACCAAAACCAGTGAAAGAACTACAAAGAAAATTATTGTAACCAAATAAAAATCATGATTTCCCAATATTTAGTCCATCACTCCCCTCTCCGAGTTTATCCTGAACCTGTCGAAGGAGAGAGGGGTTGGGGGTGAGGTTCAAGAAAATGGACCAATTCATAATAAGTATTGGTATTAATTTATTCTCTTCGACTTTAATTTGAAAATATGAAAAGTCGCTACTTTTTCGGATTTGATCAGAAGCTGATTGTTGGGGCTTTCCTTGTGGCACTTTGCCTACTTGCCCCAATGTACATTGGGGCGCAAAATGCACAACAACCTCTTCAATGCGCTACACCCAGCCTCGAAGAAATCCGCCTGAAAGACCCGCAGCAATGGGAAGTAATCCGGAAAACGGAAAACAAAGTATATGAATTAACCCACCAAAGACAAGCAAAAACAGGGAACACGGTTAAAACCATTCCGGTTGTTGTGCATATTATTTATAACAACATAAATGGTTCGGAATATGCTACTGACGAACAGGTGATGAGCCAGATAGCCGCATTAAACGAGGACTACCGGAAACTACCCGGCACAGGCGGTTATGCCAACGGAGTAGATACAAAAATTCAATTCTGTCTTGCTACAAAAGACTCTTTAGGAAATCCTACTACTGGAATCACGCATACGCTTAGTCCGCTAACTGTGCATAACTGGCAAACCCAGGAAGCCCAGTTAAAGGGGCTTATACATTGGCCTCCCGATAAATACCTCAACATCTGGGTAGTTCGTTCCATTAACTGGAGTACCAATTCGTATTTAGGCTATTCAAGTTTCCCTTGGGGAGCAGCAAATCTTGATGGAGTGGTTATCGTTGGCAATAGCTTTGGGAGAACTGGAACAGCAACGGCTCCCACTAATTTAGGCAGAACAGCAACCCACGAAATTGGCCATTGGCTTGGGCTGTATCATACTTTTCAGGGAGGATGCGGTGCTCCGGTAATAAATGCTACCAATTGCGATACTACTGGGGACAGAATTTGTGATACTCCTCCTGCCATTATTCATTTCGGTGCCTGTAACGATACCAATTCATGTACGAATGAATCCCCTGATTTACATGACCCAATTCACAACCATATGTCATATTACGATCACTATTGCCGGAATGAGTTTACTGTAGGGCAAAACACACGGATGCACTTATTTATTGATAGTGTAACACTTAGAAGACATGCAATATGGCAAACGGCAAACCTGAAAGCAACCGGTTGCCACTGCCTCGGAACAACAGCCATTGCTTCGGAAGAATGGCGCAGACAGTATTTTCCTCAAAATCCCAATGACAGCTTAACTGCGAATATTGAGAACGCAATGACAACAGGCAGAACCGGCAATGTTTATCTGACAGGATATTATAGTTTCACCCCCGATTCGCTATCCGCATCTTGCAGAAATTATTGCACTATTGTTTATGACACTTCCGGCAATGGAGTACATTCCATGCTTTATGCCGACCCTAATTCTGCCTGCGGTGGATTCGGGGGTGCCACGGCAACAGCTGTTTTTGTTGATCAGGCGGGTAATACCTATGTAAGCGGCTACAGCGTGAACCCAACCGGTTTTGAAGATATACATACTGTTAAATACAGCTCTTCAGGTGCGGAGCTATGGGTAGCAAAATTTGACGGTACTGATCATAATCAGGATTATCCGGCGGCAGTTCGTGTGGATGCCGGAGGCAATGTTTACGTAGCGGGCTTTACCAATTATCAGCAATTTGCAAATTTTCTTCTTCTTAAATACAGCCCGGGTGGAATATTGCTTTGGGAAAGGATATATGCAGGATCCGACTCCTCTGCCGATCATATCAATGCTATGGAGTTAGATGCTGCCGGAAATATTTATGTTGCCGGCTATAGTCAGGAAACAGGACAACAGTTGAACATCACAACCATTAAATATAATGCAGCAGGAAACCAACAATGGAAGACTTCTTGGGACGATTCATCACATCAATCGCAAAGCGCATACTCCCTAGCTGTTGATGATGCGGGCAATGTATATATTTCAGGTCGCACAGACATTATCCCCAGCAACTCCTCTTATGACTATAAGGGAGTAATCCTGAAATATGATAGTGCCGGAGTGCTTCAGTGGTCCATAATTGATTCTACTGTTAGTTCAGCGCGCTCACTGAAACTCGACAACAACGGAAACCTGCTTTATGGTGGCACTATTGGGCTTTCCTCCAGCGCAGATATAGGCATAAGAAAATACACTACTGCTGGCACCCTGCTTTGGAAAACTGCTATTGACGGACCTGCAAGTGGTGAGGATTTGTTTGCCGCTCTTGATATTGACTGTGATGACAATATTTATGCACTTGGCCAAACCAGAGGCAGTTCACAGGGTTATGGGTTTTTAACAGCGAAAATTAATCCGGTGAATAATGTGTTATGGCAGCAATTTTATTATGGTGCTGATGCCGGTGAGGATAAACCCACAGCCATTGCTGTTGAAGCTGATGGCACGGTGTATTCATCCGGTAGCACTTATGAAAACGGCTCCAACAAATGGAAATTTGCTTGTGTAAAATACCGTCAGGGTATTGACAATACCACAACCGAAGTGCCTTTTATAGTGCAGCCGAAAATAGTAGAACTGAAAATTTACCCCGTACCCTCAGCCGACAGAGTGCTCATTAGCGCTTCGTTCAGTGATGAAACAAGCGGAAACATTTCCATTTTCGACATTACTGGAAGAATAGTAGAAGAAAGCAATTTCATTTTTCAAAAAAATCTGAGCAGAGAAATAGATGTGAGAAATTTTAATCCCGGAATTTATTTTGTGAGGATTAAAAGTGGCTCAAAAAATTTATCCGGAAAATTTGTGGTGTTGAAATAAAAAGAAACGGTAACAAAAAAATAAACACATGAAAAAACTTTACATTGCACTCCTGTCGCTATCAGTTATTACTCTTAGCCATACAATTAAAGCTCAACTTGAATACAAGGATGTAGCTCATATATTTTATAGCCGGTGCGCATCCTGCCACCACGAAAATCAGGCTGCACAATCAATGCTTACTTACAGCGAAACATATCCATGGAGAAATGCAATTTTAAATGATTTGCAAAGCGGCAAAATGCCTCCCTGGGCACCGGATACTTTATACACACGTTTCGTTCACGAACGGGCAATCACTCAATCTGAAAAAAACAATATTATTAGTTGGATAAATAGTGGTGCAATAAAAGGAGATACTACACTTGCACCTGCTCCCCCTGTTTTCACTTCTCAGTATAAACTTAGCGGAACACCTGATGTGGTTCTGAAGATTCCTGCATTTACAAGTACCGCTAGTACTGCCGACATCTACGATTGTTTTTCAATCCCAACAACCATAGCCCAGGACATGGTACTCCGTGCTTATGAAATTGTACCCGGTAATCCTTTTATTGTTCATCATGTACTTGTTTTTGTTGATACTGCAGGTACAAGCTCATCTGATTTGTCAGGAACCTGCTTTAGCCTTCCCGGTGATTTCGGTATTGGTGGCTGGACTCCCGGTGCTGATCCAATAATATTCCCCGGACAAGCTCCTTTGAAAGCCGGCATTCGAATCAAAGGCGGAGCTAAAATTATACTTCAAATACACTACCCTGCCGGAACCTCCGGAATGATTGATAGTACTCAGATACGTATGTTCTTTTACCCTCAGGGTGAAACCGGAATACGGCCAATATATAATGCTCCAATATTGCAGAACTGGAATTTGTATATGCTCCCAAATACAGTTACTCCATTTACTGATGTGTATCCTAATAGCGGATCGTTACCAAACTCCCTTTCTATGTTTGCTTCTTTTCCTCATTCGCATAAAGTGTGTACAAAAATCGTAAATTATGCATACTCCGGAACAGATACTATTCCGCTGGTTCGTATTAACAAATGGGATTTTCAATGGCAGGGGTATTATACATATCCAAATCTTGTAAAGGTTCCATCCGGATATAAAATATTTTCAAAGCACGTTTACGATAATACAAGTGCCAATCCCGACAACCCAAACAACCCGCCGGCTTTAGTTGTCGCCGGCACCAGCACTACTAATGAAATGCTTTTTGATGAATTCATGTGGCTCAACTATCAAACCGGAGATGAATTGATTGATGTGGAAAGTTTGCTTGCAAATGACCCCTTACTAACAGGCGCAAAGGAGAAAGAAAATACAGTTGCTACTCAGATTCAACCATTTATTTATCCTAACCCGGCATCTAATACGGCAAGTATTTATCTTTCAAAGAAAGCAGAATACAAAGTTCGACTCCTAAGTATAACTGGCCAGCGAATATTGCAAACCGATTCATTTAATGATAGAATAACAGTGGATTTAAAAAACATTCCTGCAGGCTTATATATTGTTGAAGTGCAAGACACACAAACTAATGAGAGAGCTGCAAGGAAGATTATTGTTGAAAAATAATTATGGTCATTCCGACCGTAGCGGAGGAATCTTGTTAGTAGACAAATAAAAAGATTTGAAGAAACTGCAAGTGCATAGTTTCAAAAACGAACTGGCATAATGAATAAAAAAAGTCAAAAGGTTTTACCTTTTGACTTTTAAATTGCTCACTTTTAACTTTCTTAAAACACCTTGCTTGCCACTCTACGTGTGGTTTCGGAAGCTCCCATGGTATAAAAATGTAAACAAGCTGCTTTATTCTTGATCAATTCTTTTGATTGATTGATGCACCATTCGATCCCTACCTCTTTAACTGCTGCATCTGTTTTGCATTTTTCAATTTGCTCCAGCAATGGCTGAGGAATATCAATTTTAAAAATTTTTGGTAAAATACTTGCCTGTTTTTTTGTTGTTAAAATTTTTAATCCCGGAATGATTGGTACATTAATATCCATCTCCCTGCATTGTTTTACAAATTCAAAAAATTTAGAATTATCGAAAAACATTTGTGTAACAATATATTGAGCTCCCGCATCAATCTTTGCTTTTAAGTATTTTATATCCGAAATCATGTTGGGTGCCTCAAAATGTTTTTCGGGATAACCGGCAACACCAATACAAAAATTTGTTGGTGCAACATCTGCTAGATCATCTTCTATATATCTTCCTTTGTTCATTTGTCCTACCTGCTTTACCAGATCTATTGCGTATGCATGGCCATTGGGCTCAGGTATAAACTCAGGTTCACTTTTGATTGAATCACCTCTTAGCGCTAATACGTTATCAATACCCAAAAAATGCAGGTCAATCAATGCGTTTTCAGTTTCTTCTTTACTGAAACCACCGCAGATGATGTGTGGTACAGCATCAACATGGTACCTGTTAATGATAGCAGCACAAATACCAACCGTTCCCGGACGCTTACGGATACTCACTTTTTCAAGATACCCACCTTCGCGTTTCTTATAAAGATACTCTTCCCGATGATAGGTTACATCTACAAATGAAGGCTTAAACTCCATCAAAGGATCTATCCCGTCAAAAATAGATTGTATACTCTTGCCTTTTAACGGTGGCAAAATTTCAATAGAAAACAATGTTGATTTTGCTTGTTTGATGCAATCTATAACTTTCATATAAAATTTTAATAAGCCACAAAGTAACGTTAGGATTAATTAAAAAACAAATTAATGTTGACAGAGTTCCATTTCCTCTTTCCATCAAATTGATTAACTTTGTAGGAGAAAAAAAATATGCGCAGTTTTTTAAGAATTCTTTTTTTAGTGCTCTTTCCTGTTGCTTTGTTTGCACAGCCTGATCAAAAGGTTAATCCCAACGGTTATAATACTTTTTATTATGATACTGGAAAAATCTCCAGCGAAGGAACCATGCGCGATAGTAAACCTGAAGGCTATTGGAAAACATATTCACCTAACGGGTTCATAAAATCAGAAGGGAACAGAAAAAATTTTCTGCTGGATAGCATTTGGAAATTCTATAATGAACAAGGGCAACTTGCTTTTGAATATAATTATAAAGAAGGCAAAAAAAATGGTACCCGTAAAACATTTGATACAAAAGAAAAATTTTTAATGCTTTCTGAAAACTATCAAAACGACATAAAACAAGGCAATACCATCTTATATTATAAACCCGCCAAACCTAATGAACCTGAAAAAGTAAAACAGATCACACCTTTTGTGAATGGAAAAGAGGATGGAACTGGTTTTGAATTTAGTCCCGATAGTACCATTATTACTATTACAGATTACAAATTAGGATTTATACAAAAAGAAGAAAGAATAAACCGGAAAGATGGAAAAGGCCTCAAACAAGGTGCTTGGAAAGAATTCTATCCGAGTGGCATTCTTAAAAATGAAACTACTTACGTTGACGATAAAATGAATGGCTACCTGAAAGAATATTCGCCAACCGGAAGCCTTATAAATACTACCAAATATGTTAAAGGAAGTGTACAAACCAATGCGCCTGAATTAGCTAAATTAGATGTCCGGACCGAATATTTTGATAACGGTCAAGTGCGGTTTACCCGTACTTACAAGGATGATGTAGCAGAAGGTATCCATCGTGAATTTTCACGAGAAGGTAAAGTAATTGCTGCCAAAGTATTTGAAGAAGGTGTTTTAACCGCTGAAGGAATTTTAGATACAACCGGCAGAAAACAAGGTATCTGGAAAGAATTTTATCCTGAAGGAGAACTCCGATCACAGGGCGAATATTTAAACAGTAAGCGTATCGGTGAGTGGGTATTTTATCATCCCAATCAAAAAATCGAACAAAAAGGTATTTATGATAAAAAAGGGAACGCACAAGGGGTTTGGAAATGGTTTTATGAAAGCGGAAATTTATTACTTGAAGAAAACTATCGAAATAATCTGGTTGATGGCAGTATGACAGAGTACAGTGACAGCGGAAAAGTAATAACAAAAGGTGAGTTTCTTGACGGTCAAAAAGAAGGACCTTGGATGATGGAACTGCAAGGCTATCGGGAAGAAGGCTCTTATATTGGTGGGAAACGTGATGGGGAATGGAAACATTATTATACTGAAAACGGCAAATTACGCTTTATAGGGAAGTTTGTTGATGGCGTACCGGATGGAATCCAAACTTTTTATTATCTAAATGGAAATCAAAAGCAAATTGGCAAATTTGCCGGAGGAGCAAAAGAAGGAGAATGGAAATTTTATGATGAAACCGGCTTTTTATTTTTAACCATCTTATTTAAAAATGATATTGAGATCCGGTTTGATGGTATTAAAGTAGTTCCTGAAACATTTCCATCAGAGCCTAGTGTAAAATAATTACATAAAGTCTATTATATAATTACACAATAATTTGTATATTTGCCGTAAAAAAACTTATGGCAAAACCAGTATTACAAATAAAGGGTCACACAGCTGATAGCATCAAGGCTCTGA
>JAHEYA010000291.1 GCA_023251855.1 Bacteroidota bacterium | reverse complement strand
ATTAAAATATTGGAAGAAAAAATTTAAAAATTTTGATGAAACCTCATTCGACCTTCATTTGCGCTCAAAAAAAGAAGTATCTAAACACCATCCCAGTGGGTTTCAAACGAAAACATTAATTGCATACAGAGAAAAAATAAAATCTTTTGAAAGTAAATTCAACATCAGTTTAGGTAATCCTAATGAATAAAAAAACAAATAAAATTCTTTTTTCTCATTCCTATTTTATGAGGTTTGATAAAAAACAGTGGGACTTAGGTCAGCCCTATGCACCACTGGGGACTTTATTTGCAGCCTCTTTACTCCGGAAAAATGGATATGATGTGGTGCTATTTGATAGCATGTTTGCTGAAGGTCCTGATAAAGTTATCAGCTATTTGGATGAATTTAAACCTGATACTTTTGTAATCTATGATGATGGTTTTAACTACCTCACAAAAATGTGTTTGACCAATATGCGTGAAGCAGCCTTTCGTATGGCAGAGTTGGCAAAAGAGCGTGGTTGTAAAGTAATTGTTTCCAGCTCCGACTCTACTGACCATTTTGAAAAATATTTAGATAATGGTTCCGATGTAATTATTAAAGGAGAAGCTGAGCAAACACTCTTAGAACTAGTTAATTCACATACCGAGGGCACAACTGATATAAGCAACGTCAAAGGTTTAATTTACAGAGAACAAGGCAAAACCATACATACTCCTAAACGGGAAGTGATGCGAGACTTAGATGCTTTGCCTTTGCCTGCCTGGGATCTGGCTGATATGAAAAAGTATAGATCAGTTTGGAAAAAAAAATACAATTATTTTTCGATCAACATTGCAACAACAAGAGGGTGCCCGTTTAAGTGCAACTGGTGCGCTAAACCGATATATGGTAATCGTTATAATACACGTTCGGTAAAACAAGTTGTTGAAGAATTACTGTACTTGAAAAAAAATTATCAATTCGATCATGTTTGGTTTTGTGATGATATATTTGGTTTGAAACCCGGATGGGTTAACGAGTTTGCAGATCAATTGGAAAAAGCACAATTAAAATTCAGCTATAAAATTCAATCGCGTGTTGACTTATTGTTGGAAGAAAATAACATTGCAGCTCTTGCCAGGTCGGGCTGTGATACTGTATGGGTAGGTGCTGAATCGGGTTCGCAAAAAATATTGGATGCAATGGATAAAGGCACCAAAGTAGAACAGATTTATGAAGCAAGTAGGCTCTTAAAAAAACAAGGAATTAAAACTGCTTTCTTTTTACAATTTGGTTATCTGGGTGAAACAATGGAGGATATTAAAAAAACCATCCAAATGCTGAATGACCTGTTACCGGATGATATTGGAGCTTCCATTTCTTATCCTTTGCCGAGAACTAAATTTTATGATAAAGTAAAAGAACAATTGAAAGAAAAAACAAATTGGGTAGATTCAGATGAATTAATCATGATGTTCAAAAACACCTATTCCCCTAAGTTTTACAAACAATTACATCGTTATATCCATAAAAATTATCGCAAAAAACAAGCAATCGAATCACTGAAGAATTTCATTAAAAATCCATTTCGAATCAAAAAAAATTCAGTAAAAAAAATCGCTTCATTGCTTTATTATGTTCCAATAACATTTTTAGAACAGTTGAAATTAAATAAGCTTACCATTATAGAATGACCGCAACCAGTGCAGAACAAGAGAATAGCGTAAGTGATGCCTTTTCAAGACAATCATCCGAATTTGATGAGATCGACAAATTAAACCCTGTCATTGAAAGGATGAGAAAACAAGTTCACACACATTTGTTATCACTGTTGAAACCGGGAAACCGGATTTTAGAGCTAAATGCAGGAACAGGAATTGACGCTATTTTTCTCGCTCAACAAGGCTTTGAAGTATATGCTACCGACAATGCTGAAGGGATGTTAAGTGTATTCGAAAAAAAAATAAAACAACTTAATCTCACACAAAAAATACAATTGCAAAAAATTTCTTTCAATCAACTGAAGGATTTAAATGCAGGGGCATTTGATCATGTTTTTTCCAATTTCGGAGGATTAAATTGTGCGGAGAGCATTGAAAGTGTAGTTCAACAATTCGACAAACTTCTTAAACCCGGAGGTATCGCTACCCTTGTAATAATGCCACCAATATGTCCATGGGAGATGTTGTTGGCCTTGAAAGGAAATTTTAAAATTGCATTTAGAAGATGGAATAAAAAAGGTGTTCGTTCGCATTTGGAAGGAGTTTATTTTACTACCTATTATTATTCTCCTAAACGATTGTTGAATGCATTTGACAAAAACAAATACACCAAAATTTGTATAAAAGGATTGGGAGTACTCAGTCCTCCGCCTTATCTGGAGAAATTCCCTTTACAACACCCAAAAATTTACACTTCACTTTGCCGTATGGAAGAAAAGATCGATCAATACGCTCCTTTTAATTCATGGGCTGATCACTTTGTAATTAGTATGAGGAAAAATTAAACCTGCAGAAAAACTTCCTCTTACAAAGTCTCCTTCAGCCATTTATAAAACTCATGCTGCCAAACAAGACTGTTTTGTTCTTTTAATATCCAGTGATTTTCGTTCGGGAAATAAAGTAATTTACTTTTTATTCCTTGTAACTGTGCTGCCTGAAATGCGCTTAATCCCTGCTCTACAGGTACTCTGTAATCTTTTCCTCCCTGAATAATCAGAATAGGCGTATCCCATTTTTTTACAAAATTTACAGGACTAAAATCAGTATAACTTTTTTGTGCTACAGCATTATTTTTATCCCAATAAAAGCCGCCCATATCATGATCAATAAAAAATACTTCTTCAGTAGTACCACACATTGTTCTCCAATCGAAAATACCATCATGGGCAATAAATGTTTTAAAACGTTTTTCGTGAATTCCCGCTAAAAAATAAACGGAGTAGCCTCCATAACTGGCTCCAACACAGCCCAAGCGATTTTTATCCACAAAAGGTTCTTTAGCCAATTCATCAATAGAAGTTAAATAATCTTTCATATTCTGTCCGCCATAATCTTTACTAATTTGTTCGTTCCATTTTACACCATGCCCCGGCATTCCTCTTCGGTTGGGGGCTACAATGATATAACCATTGGCGGCCATCAATTGAAAATTCCAACGGAATGAATAAAATTGCGTGAGCGCAGATTGTGGTCCACCTTGGCAATAAAGCAATGTAGGGTACTTTTTTGTTTTGTCGAAATCAGGAGGATAAATTACCCATACCAGCATTTGTTGTGCATCAGTGGTTGTTACATATCGTTTTTCGATTTTACCCATTTTAATACCGCTGTATGCAGCATCATTCACATTAGTAAGCTGTTGCATTGCGCCTGTAGTAAGGTCTACAGAATAAATTTCTACAGCATGATTCATATCTGTCCGCTCTACTATCATTGTATTGCCTATCGCTCCAACCAATCCGTGAATATCAAAATCGCCTTTGGTGACCTGTGTTACAGCAGGTGTTTTTGCAGGATAGTCCACTGCAAAAAGCTGTATAGTACCATCAACAGGGGCATTAAAATATATTTTTTTACCATCGGCACTCCATTTAAAATCTTCAACTGTTCCATCCCAATCCTTGGTAAGGTTTGATTTTGTTGTACCATTGTCAACAATAAGGTCATTTTTATCAGATTCATACCCTTCGGTTTTCATACTTAAAAAACCAAGATTGCCTGTTGATGAATAAGCGGGTTTCATATCATAACCCATCATTCCTTCCGTTAAATTGGTTGTTTTACGACTTTCGATATCATAGGAGTAAATATCCGTATTGGTGCTAAGTGCGTAAGCTGTACCAAATTTCTTTTTAGTAACATAAATAATTTTTTTACCCTCATTACTCCAGATAAAATCTTCATCGCCACCAAAAGGCTTTTGCGGACAATCAAATGCTTCATTTGACATGATGTCAATACTATCCGTAACTTTTTTATTTGTTAATGTATTTAAGAACACATGTCCGAAAGCCCCATCTTCCCAAGTATCCCAATGACGATAACTTAAATTATCATAAATCATTACATCCGATTTTGGGAATTCCGGATACACCTCATTACCCAACATTTTTTTTATTGGTACATCATTACTGCTGATGCTATGCTTGCCATCAGGCGAAATGCGGTTATTGAGCAGAATATCATCTGTATTTATTATTTCGGCTGCAACACCTCCTGCAATCGGAATAAGATATTTTGTTGTTGTTGCATTATCGGCTGACAAATTATATTTTTTAACACTGTAAACAATCGATTTACCATCTTTTGTAATTCCGTTGGTGCTTACCTGTCCAAGCTGTATAAGCATTTCCGGGGTCATTGTTTGCGCTACTG
>JAHEYA010000290.1 GCA_023251855.1 Bacteroidota bacterium | reverse complement strand
ATCAGAGCCTTGATGCTATCAGCTGTGTGACCCTTTATTTGTAATACTGGTTTTGCCATAAGTTTTTTTACGGCAAATATACAAATTATTGTGTAATTATATAATAGACTTTATGTAATTAATTAGGACGCCTTGTTTTCTACCAAGATATTGCTCCTACGGAGCATTTTAAAGTCCCAGCGGGCAATGTCATTATTTAAGGAATAACTCTACTAATTTTAATAATCCCGAAGGGATTAAATATGAATAACCGCAGGTGAAACCTGCGGAAAAAGAAAACACAAACAATTCTGAACCCCAATGGGGTTCAATATATTCAACCCATTCTGGGTTGTAGGAATTCCTTAACTCTTTTCTCCTCCGATTGCATCGGAGGTTATTCATATTTAAGCCATTCGGGCTTAAATAATGACATTGCCCAGCGGGCCGCAATCTTGGTAGACAATATGTAATATCCGAGAACAAAGCTCCATGCGCCTACGCTGAGTCCTTCGCCAAACGCTTCGACCACCAGAGAAAGCTCCAGCGCAAGCGTAAGGAGCGAAATAGTAATTGTACTTTTTAACTGGTCACAAATTGTGACCAGTTCGTTTTTAAAATTTTAATTTTCAATCTATTAGGATTGCAAAGAAACAAAGCAAATCCCCCTTCCAATTAGCGAAAGGGGGATATCTACCTCAATAAATAAAAGAGATTAATTATTCTTTACTACCAACCATTAAAAAATCGCTTACCTGAATTTCGGTGATGTATTTTTTAATACCTTCTTTATCGGTATAGTTACGATTGATGAGTTTGCCTTCAATTGCCACCTCACTGCCCTTTTTAAGATATTTTTCAATGATATCAGCAGTTTTTCCCCAGGCAATCAGGTTATGCCATTGAGTTTCTTTTACAAATTCGCCTTTCGCGTTTTTGTATGACTCGTTTGTGGCAATGCTCATTTTGGCAAGTTTTTTTCCACTATCCAATGTTTTGATCTCAGGGTTCATCCCTAAATTACCGATCAACTGTACTTTGTTACGTAATGCATTCATGTGTTTTTTGTTTTTTTGTTATTTATTAATACTCTCACCCATTTGGGTGACCACCCGAAAGAGTGGAATTTTTATTATATTTAAAACTATGCATTGTTCGCTGTATGCATCAAAAAGTCGCTGATGTGAATTTCTGTCACGTAACGCTTTAAACCTTGTTTATCCGTATAATTGCGTTTAATAAGTTTACCTTCTATTGAAACTTCACTACCTTTTTTAAAATTTTTTTCAATAATATCAACCGTTTTACCCCAAGCGATGAGGCTGTGCCATTGGGTTTCCTGTATCAGTTCACCATTCGCATTTCTATACGACTCGTTTGTGGCAATGCTCATTTTGGCAAGTTTTTTTCCACCATTTACTATTTTGATCTCCGGATTCATTCCTAGATTACCGATCAACTGTACTTTGTTACGTAATGCATTCATGTGTTTTTGTTTTTTTTAATTATTATTTATTTTAAATACACCCATGAGGTGACCACCCTACAGAGTGGAATTTTTATTCTATTTACTACTATGCTTTTTTCTCTCCAAGCATTAAAAATTCGCTTACCTGAATTTCGGTGATGTACTTTTTAATACCTTCTTTATCAGTATAGTTACGATTAATGAGTTTACCTTCAATTGCAACTTCGCTTCCTTTTTTAAGCAATTTTTCAATGATATCAGCAGTTTTTCCCCAGGCAATCAGGTTATGCCATTGAGTTTCTTTTACAAATTCGCCTTTCGCGTTTTTGTATGACTCGTTTGTGGCAATGCTCATTTTGGCAAGTTTCCTTCCACCATCTAATGTTTTGATCTCAGGGTTCATTCCCAGATTACCGATCAACTGTACTTTGTTACGTAATGCATTCATGTTGTTTTGTTTTTTTTAATTATTACTACTGATTTTTGTTTTCATCATAAACGGTTAATTGTTTTTGACGGTGCAAAGGTGTGGAGGTTCGGTTTCCTGATTCGGTTGCTAATTGTTTATATACGGATATAGCTACTTGTAACCGTTTGCGGTCGAATAAATTCATTGCGATAAATTTTCTGAAATAGCTTTCAATATTGAGCAATACGATTATTATAAGTAAAACAATTGAAGAAAAAAAAATTTATCTCTTTTTGTAAGAAAAAAAGAAAAAACTATTTTTACCTCAAAAGGTTCTATCTTTATATTCATTATTTTTTACAATGATCTCCTGTTTTTTTTGAAATTTTGGAGAATCATTATTTATAAAAAAGTAGAAAGTAAAAACCTTTATCATGAAGAACGAACTCTCCTACTTAACAGTATACCTGTTAACAGTTCTGTTTCTTATTTTTATCATTCGATGTACAAAAGAAAAAACAAAAGGATGTAGAGATTCTACAGCTCTTAATTACAATTCTGATGCAAGTGAAGATGACGGCTCTTGTGCTTATAACGGACAAATTTTATTTTGGTCGGGTGGAGTTTCTTGTGATGGCAGCCAATGTAGCCACACCATAAAAATTGAAGGCAATATAATTGGAACTACTACACAATTTTTTACTACTGCTCCTACCTGCAATGCAAGTGGTTGTGTAATTTACACAAACAAACCGGAAATTTATAATTGGAGCTCCAATAATATTTGTACCTTGAGCAGTGGCTCCTACTCTTACTTTGGAACCAAAACCGGGGTTGTAACTTTTTGCATCAAAAGGGTGTACCCAGATAAAAGCTGACTGATGTTACAGATTTTTTATTCTTCTAGCTCAATCACCATATCATCTACATCAACCATACTGCTCTGCTAATTCTGTTTACTATTTTTAATTTTACAATTATGACCACTAAAATAATTTTCTTAACTGCATTAACCTATACACTACTGTCTTTTTCAGGCGACAAAAAAACAATTGAATTTAATTATCCGAGAAGCAAAGACGCAAAATTTATTATGACATCTGACAAATTCGAAAAATTTAATATTGAATGGCGCAGTGAAGACTACTATTACATGTCGGAAAATGGAGACAATGATATTACTTGTACAGTTCTTTTTCGTAAACTAAATAAAGCAAAACAGAAATTAATCGTTGCTTCATCAAAAGAGATAGCTAGTTCAAGCCTTCCATTGCTTTATTTCGCAGACAATTCCGAGTTAAAAAAATACGAAATAAATAATTTTAATTGGGGGCTAAAAACCGATGACTTTATGTTTAGACAAAATGATATTCAAGAATTTAAAGGAATTAAAATTAAACAAAAAAATATGTATGCCTACTGCATTTTTGACGAGGAAGTGTTTGTTAAAATTCATCTATCAAAAATAAACTGCACAGCAAACGATTCTATAGAAATGCGACAAATTCTTAAAACACTTAAAAAGAAAAAATAAAACCTGAAGTTGCTAGCCAGGTTTTTTTTTGCATTAATTGCCACATTATTTAAGTGAGTTGTATCGCTCCTTTAGACTTCCACCTCAATCACCATATCATCAGCATCAACCATACTGCCTTCAGGCAATTGAATTGCTTTTATTTTTGAATTATAATTTGCTACAATTGTAGTTTCCATTTTCATTGCTTCAATAGTAAACAATGGGGCATTCTTTTTTACAAGATCTCCTACTTTCACAAATATCTTTGAAACCATTCCTTGCAAAGGTGCTCCTATTTCATTTGCTCCTGCTATTTTACGATTAGCTAGTTTGGTGATGTGAACATTCAAATCTTTTGTTTCTATTGCTCTGCCTTGTCCGTTAAGCTTAAAGAAAACGGTTCGGATACCATTTTCATCAGGCTCAGCAATGTATTCCAGTTTCACGATAATATTTTTACCATGTAAAATTTCAATCATAATTTCCTGTCCGTTTTTCATCCCATAAAAAAACTCGAGGCTCGGAATCCAGCTCACATTACCATAGGTTTGAAAATGTTTAAAATAATCTTCAAATACTTTTGGATAAAATTTAAATGAAAGAAAATCGAGGAAACTCAAGCCATTGTGAAACTTCTGATGAAATTCAGCAAACTCTTTATCAAAGTCAACCGGTTTTAAATGTGCATTTGGCAATTCGGTAAATGGTTTTTCTCCTTTTAAAATAAGTTGTTGAAGTTTTAGCGGAAAACCGCCATGCGGCTGGCCCAGATCACCTTTAAAAAAACTTTTTACCGACTCAGGAAACGAAATACTATCGCCTTTTTCAAGGACATCCTGTTTTGAATAGTTGTTGGAAACCATATACTGTGCAAGATCGCCAACCACTTTAGAGGATGGAGTAACTTTAACAATATCTCCAAAAAGCTCATTCACATCAGCATAGGCTTTTTTTATTTCCTCCATTTTATCACCCAAACCCAATGAAAC
>JAHEYA010000289.1 GCA_023251855.1 Bacteroidota bacterium | reverse complement strand
CCGGTTCATCTGTATAAGAGAAAAACATAGTGCGTTTGAAAATATCTGTTTTTTGATGAAAGGCTCTTCCTTTGTCAGTTTCAAGCTTTACATTATTTACTTCCGGAAAGTCTTTTAACGCATCTAAATAACTGTCTAATTCATAATTCAAACAGCATTTAAGCTTACCGCACTGCCCTGCAAGCTTCATTGGATTTAAAGATAATTGCTGATAACGTGCAGCACTTGTTGATACAGAACGGAAGTCTGTTAACCAGGTTGCACAGCACAACTCTCTGCCACATGAACCAATGCCACCTAAACGACCTGCTTCCTGACGGGCACCGATTTGTCTCATTTCAATTCTCACTTTAAATTCATCTGCAAGCACTTTTATCAATTCACGAAAATCAACACGTTCATCAGCAGTATAATAAAATATGGCTTTCGTTTTATCTCCCTGATATTCAACATCACTGATCTTCATTTGAAGATTTAAGTTAATGGCAATTGTCCGTGCACGATACATCGTAGCTTTTTCAAGGGTTTGAGCCTCTTGCCATTTATCAATATCATTCGGTTTTGCTTTGCGATATACCTTTTTTATTTCTTCAGATGAAGGACTAACTCCTCTCTTTTTCATCTGCAAACGCACCAACTCACCTGCAATTGAAACTACTCCCATATCATGCCCGGGCGAAGCTTCTACAGCTATAACATCTCCAACATGCAGTTGTAAATTATTGACATTTCTGAAAAAATCTTTACGACTATTTTTAAAACGTACCTCCACAATATCAAATGCAGCCTGACCGCTGGGTAATTCCATATTTGCCAACCAATCGAACACATTTAATTTATTACACCCTCCGGCACCGCACGAACCGTTATTATTACAGCCTCCAGGCAAAGTTTTGCCTGTTGCATCAACGGTTGAACATCCTACACAGCCCATGTTTTATATTTATTTTGTTAAGAAAATTGTTTTTTGAATTTGATTTTCCTCTAAATAGGTTTTGGTAAATTTAGTAATTCGTTGAACTTAAACGCTAAATCCATGAATAATATTTTAGGATTCGCATTACGTTCCATGTGATAATGAGCTTTGTTTAGTTCTTCAATAAAGCGTTCCAAATTATTTGTATGAATAAAAGGAGAAAATTTTTTAACAAACCCTTGCTCTTCAACACCCAGTTTTATTAGGCTTACATCGGCATAATTTAATACCATACTTTCACGCATAATGTGCAATGCATAATTCAAAAAATTCTTTTGCCGCTCTCGTCCAGCTGCCGAAATTTCATCGATCCATGGCAACACCGCCTTTGGATCGAACTTAATACTGGCACGCATCAGCTTTTGAAAGCTCAATAAATTTTGCTCGGCATTCTCATTTTCATTTACCAGAAATAATGCTTCCGAATAATTACCATCTGCTAAACGACTAATATTTGCTGCTGCTTCAGGCGATAAGTCATTACTCTCAATCAAGGCATTTATTAAATCAGTCTCATTTATTTTACCAATTTTGATAAGCTGTGTGCGGGATACGATGGTACGTAACAGTTGATCTTCATTTTCACAAACCAATAAAAATAATGTTTTATCAGGTGGTTCCTCTAAAATTTTTAACAACTTATTTGCTGCTTGCTGATTCATCTTTTCAGCTTGCCAAATAATCATTATTTTATATTCGGCTTCATAGGTGGTAAGGCTTAATTTACGAAGTATCTCAGCACTTTCATCTACTCCAATAATAGCTTGTTTGTTTTCAGCATCTTGCATTTCAAACCAACTGAAAAGTGTGATATAAGGATTATCTAAAAACACTTCACGCCACTTTGTTGCAACATCTGTACTTACACGAATATCTTTTGAAAGGGCTACCGGATATACAAAGTGGAGATCGGGATGAACAAGTTTGTTGTACTTTACACAGGATAAACAGTGTCCGCATGAATCACTTTCCTGTTTGTTACTGCAAGAAATATATTGTGCATAGGCAAGTGCAAGGGCAAGGCTTCCGCTGCCTTGCGGACCAAGAAATAACTGCGCATGACTGATACGACCTTCCTTTACGGAACGTTTCAATCGGTCTTTTACAGCTTGTTGTCCTATTATTTCTTTAAATAACATGTTATCTTAGCATTGCTTTTCTCAACAAGAGAAGGCATTAGAGAAATTTTTTATGCTTTCAAAGATAACAAATGTTTTAACGTGAGAAAAGGTTGATTATAGAGTTTTGAACACTGCTTTTTTAATAAATCCAACTATTTTTTATTCATAAAGTCATTCAAACTTTTCATGGCACCTTGACGTACTTTCTTTTTGAAAAAACCGGTCCAACCTAATAATACACCAGCTGCTCCTAAAGCCTGTCGCGACCACTTATAAAATTTAAAGGAATCCAAATGTTTTACAATTTTACCATCTGCCAAAACAAAATTTGCAGTAACATGGTTTACTACTTTTCTACCGGAAGCAGAAAAAGTATAATAGGCTATCCACTCCGCTGATCCTGTCGTTCCATTGGTTTGTACATTTTTAAAATCAAGTTTCAAATCTTTACCCCTTACACACAGCATTTCCCACATTCCTTTTACTTGAGAAGCATTTAAATTTACAAATACCTCATCGCTGAATGTTGCACTGTCAGCATAACATGCTTGCATTCCTTTAAAATCTTTATTTTGAAAACAAGTATAAAATTTAGTGATAAGTTCTTTGTTTGCGGTTTCCATAGCGTTAGAATTTTGTGTGTTGTTTTGAGAGAACATGTTTGTTGATTGGGAGAAAAGAATCAAAAAAAATATTTTATTTAGTGCTGATTTCATCTCCAATAATTTTTCATCAAATCAGATACCCAAACCGGTTGTTTGATTTCCCCTTTGGGCTGAAATTCCTTGAACACGGGCTTAATGTCTAAAATGGGTGTGCCATTAATAGCATCAAGATATTTAACTTTAATGGTTCGTCCTTTATGTTCTAGAAGTTCCACCCTACAAAGTCCAATTGCATTTGGCCTGTCTTTTTTTCGTTGTCCGAAAATACCAATTACCGGATAATTTGGATTGCCTCTTGGTCGGCCTGAAAAAACCACATCTTTACTTCCAACCTTATCGAAAAAATAAATAATTTCCAGATGTGAAAAATTGGAAATGTTTTCGAATACTTCTGTTGGTATATGTTTTGCAAGTTCTATTTCGGAAATAATTTCTTCCCAAAAATCATCTGAAGGTTCTATTCTGGAATTTTTTACTGTGGCTATTGAGGTAAGTTTTATTTGCATTTATCTAAATCGTCCAGGTGTTTTTCCCTCTGATAAGCGTATCTAAATCCCCTTTTCCTTTGCTGGAAATTGCGTCAGCAATTTGTTGATTCATTGCATCTTCATAGCAAAATCTGTTCTCTTGATAGAAGACACCAAAGGGGCGTGGTAAGGCATTTTCATCAGCAGGAGCATCAAAAAAACGTACAAGAATGGTAGCTTTTATCTGGTCGGTTTCATCATGTATCCACAGATCATTTGCAGAAACATCCGCACTATTTACAACAACCGGCTTAAAACCATCTAATTTAATTCCTTTGTTTCCATTCTCTCCAAACACAAGAGGTTTACCCTGTTCAACAAAAAGGGTATTCATTTTTTTTGTTCCTTTTTCGGTAAACACTTCAAAAGCACCATCATTAAACACATTGCAATTTTGATAAATCTCCAGCATAGATGTGCCTTTATGTTGATGTGTTCGTTTCAGCATCTCACGCAAGTGAATAGGGTCACGATCCATAGTGCGTGCAACAAAAGTAGCATCAGCACCTAAACACAACGCCAATGGATTAAATGGATGTGCGATAGAGCCCTGTGGGGTTGATTTTGCAACTTTGCCAACAGGTGAAGTAGGAGAGTATTGTCCTTTTGTTAAACCGTAAATTTCATTATTGAACAATAAAACATTCACATCAAAATTTCTTCGTAGTAAGTGTATCAAATGATTGCCACCAATGGATAAAGCGTCACCATCACCGGTAACTATCCACACACTGAGCTCCGGACGGGTTGCTTTTAAGCCACTTGCAATAGCAGTTGCTCTACCGTGAATGCTATGCATACCAAAGGTTTCCATGTAGTATGGGAAACGAGAGGAACAACCAATACCTGAAATAAATACAATTTCTTCACGTTTCAAACCCAGCTCCGGCATTACGGTTTGTACCTGTTTTAATATGGAATAATCTCCACAACCCGGGCACCAGCGTATCTCCTGATCGGTGACGAAGTCTTTTGGAAGAAGCCCCTCCCCAACCCTCCCCAGTGGGGAGGGAGTTGTTTCTTGATAAACCATTCGTTTAAAATTGTTTTTAAAAATATTTTTTACGCGCCTGCAATCC
>JAHEYA010000288.1 GCA_023251855.1 Bacteroidota bacterium | reverse complement strand
GCACTGGTACAGTTGGTGACACAGGCTCTACCGGCACTACAGGTAGTTCAGGTGATACCGGTTCAACTGGAAGCAGTGGTTCTACCGGTGAAAGTGGTTTCACAGGAAGTACTGGTTCAACCGGAAATACAGGTATTTCAGGTGATACCGGTTCAACAGGAAGCATTGGTTCTACAGGTGAAAGTGGTTTCACAGGAAGTACTGGTTCAACAGGAGACATTGGTAGTACGGGTTTTACGGGTACTACAGGAGCTACTGGCATTGGCTCTACCGGTGCCACTGGTTCCACCGGTGACAGGTACTTCACCATATCATTAACTAATATAACAATAGTTCCGGTGGGAACACCACTTTCTTTTAATGTGGAACCGGGATTAGCCTATTCGCTTGGACAAGACGTGATAATTGCTTTTTCTCCAACCGAAAAAATGACAGGATCAATAACAAATTACAATTCCGGAACTGGCGCTATGGATGTAACAGTAGCAACATCATCTGGTGTTGGAACCTTTGCACCTTGGCAGGTGAATTTGAAAGGAGCACCTGGTCCTGCCGGTCCTCCGGGCGCAAGTGTTACAGGTGCCACCGGAAATGATGGTTCCACAGGGCCTACAGGTGCAATTGGTTCAACAGGTACTTCGGGTATTGACGGCTCTACCGGAGCAACAGGATTATTGACTAATGGAACAGCTTTTGGAAATACTACCTATTGGGACGGAACGCAATGGGTTGTTAGTAGCAACAATATCTATAACAACGGAGGAAATGTGGGCATTGGTACAACAAGCCCAACTTCAAAACTGGAGATTCTGGGTTCAATAAAAATTGTTGATGGTACACAAGGATTAAATAAAATATTAACTTCTGATGCTTCTGGTTTGGCAGCATGGGTCACTCCTCCATTTGGGACTATAAGTGTAGTTACTGCAACTCTTCCTATTGTTTCAACAGGCGGAAACACTCCATCCATTTCTATTAATCAAGCAACAGGCACTTCAGATGGTTACCTTTCTGCTGCCCATTGGAATATTTTTAATAATAGAGTTGGCGGAAACGGAGTAGTTAACTATCTTTCTAAATGGACAACTACCAGCGCCCTTGGTAATTCACTGATTTGGGATGATGGAACTAATGTGGGCATTGGAATCACAACACCAAATTGTCAACTTCATGTAAACACCGCTGCTGTTAATTATTCGATTATTCAGCTTACTAATACGGCAAGTACCGGAACAAGTGTTGCTGATGGCTTGAAATTATATATTGATGCTTCGCAAGCTGTAATAGTAAATTATGAAGCCACTCCATTAAAGTTTGGTACAAGTGGAGCAGATAGAATGACAATTTTGGCCAACGGTAATATAGGTATTGGAACCACCAGCCCTGTTAATAAATTGGATATTGTAGGTGGACTTGCAATTGGTTCAACTTATTCCGGAACTTCTACTGCACCCGCAAATGGGGCTATTATAGAGGGCAATGTAGGTATTGGAACTGCAACACCAGTACAAAAATTAGAAGTTAAAAATGGTAATTTATTATTATCCAACTCTACTGCAACAGCCAGCCAGCTTCAGTTTCAGGGAACTGCCGCTGGCATCACTTCATTCAAGGCAGGTGCACAAGGAGCTACTAATCTAAATTACACACTTCCAATAGTTGCACCAACAGCCGGCCAAATATTAACTTCAACTGCTGGAGGAGTTTTAAGCTGGGCTGCTGTAGGAGCAGGTGCTTACTGGGTGCTGGCAGGAAATTCTTTAATTACAAATCCTTCTGTACCTGCAACGTATGGTACTTCAACAATCGGAGCAGCTGAAAATTTTATTGGTAATACGGATGCAAGAGATATTGTTTTTGGTACAAATAAAATCGAAAGAATGAGAATTATGCAAACTTCAGGAAATGTAGGCATTGGAACAGCTACCCCCGGCTGGCTTTTAGAGTTGTACAAAAACGCTGGAAATAATTATGTGTTGGTCAGAGGAGGGGCAGGTGGCATAAATGGAGGTTATTTTGGAACCGATGGAACAAATGCTGTTGTTCAAAATTATGGAGGTGGTGATATTGTTTTAAATAATTCTGTCGGTAGCCAGTTGGTTATGATTAAAAACTCAGGCAACGTGGGGATTGGAACAACAAACCCTTTAAGTAAGTTGGATATAAACGGTAGTATTGCTGTAGGTAATGCTTATGCCGGAACTACTGCAGCTCCTGCCAATGGCGCGATCATACAGGGCAGAATGGGTATTGGAACCAACTCCCCTAATGCTTCGGCAATTCTTGAAATAGCGGCCACAAACCAAGGAGTACTCCTGCCGCGCATGACCACCTCACAGATGAATGCAATTTCATCACCAGCAAAAGGCCTTGCAATATTTAATCTTGATTGCAATGTGTTTGAATTTTGGAACGGACAATCCTGGATTCCAATAGGTAATGCCGGAATTTTAGGCGCTGCTGCTGCTCCTACCGGATCAGCCACGCCTTGCCCAACAGGTGTAACTTATTCAATCCCGGCTGTAACAGGTGCAACCACGTATAATTGGACAGTGCCTGCCGGGGCAACCATTACCAGCGGACAAGGCACCACTTCAATAACTGTTAATTTTGGCAACAACATTGGCAGTGTATGTGTGGTTGCCAGCAATGCCTGCGGAACAAGCTTTGTGGGTTCTCTACCTATAACTTCTATTAACCAACCTATAACAACTCAACCTGTTAACAGCACTGTCTGTGCGGGAATAGCTTCGAGCTTTAGTGTAACAGCTCCGGGTGGGAGCACCTATGTATGGCAGTGGTCAACAGATGGGGGGCTTAGTTGGATAAGTCCAGGAAACGTGGCCCCGTATTCCGGTATGACCACAGCCACTATGGCAATAGCTGCAGCATCAGTGAATACGGGTATGAACGGTTACCAATATAGATGTGTAGTAACCGGAGGGGCCTGTGTTACTGTAATAAGCAATGCAGCTACACTGTATATAAGTTCAGCAATACCCGCTGCACCTGTTGCCATTGCCGCCACTAACATTACTGCCACCAGTTTTTTTGCCAACTGGAATACTTCTGCACTTGCTACAACTTACTTTTTGGATGTTTCCACAGTAGCTACATTTGCTTCTTTTGTTGGAGTTTACAACAACCTTAATGTGGGTAATGTAACCACTTATAATGTAACAGGTCTTTCGTGCGGCACCACCTATTATTACAGAGTACGGGCAGGAGATGGGTGTGGAAGCAGCGTTAATTCAGGAACTATAACAACAATTACTTTGCCTGCTGTATCTGTTCTAAATGCATTTACCAGTAACATTACCGGTGCTTATTCATTTCCTGTGGGGGCCGGCAGTAACCGGTTGCTTGTTCTGATTGCAGGGGATGAAGATCCGGGTCAGGGTTATGACCTTACAGCTGTAACCTATGGAGGTGTAGCAATGACGCAGGGGCCTCAAACACAAATATGCGTTAACCCTAGTGCCTGCGCCCGAGTAGAGATGTGGTATCTGAATGAAGCCGGTATTGCCGCTGCAATTGGTACTGCTTTTGCGTTTACATGGAGTGGCGCTGTTACTGGTGTGGCTTATAGCGCTGCTTCGTTCCAAAATGTTAATCAAACCACACCTGTCGGTAATACAAGCACCAACGCTGGTGTAAATCCTCCTCTTTCTTTGCCAATTTCATCAGGCACCGGTATAGCGGTGAACTCCTGTGATATGGTAGTTGTTGGAGTTCAGGACGGACTTGGGGGAACTTCGTATACTCCACCAGCTGGTTACATGGAAGGAGTTGATTTTGAAGGTTCTGCAGGTGGTATGCACCAGGAGACTTCTTTTATTTCAGTAGCAGTTGGCGCAACAGTAAATCCTGCTCCAACAGTGAACACAACAACAAATCGCAGTTGTATATTTGGGGTTCAGATAAATCACAGGTAGGTGCTTTTAATTTATAGCCTGAAGTTACGTTAGGTGTCCAAATAAATCATAAGTAATAAAAGTCCATTAAAAAAAACGTTACTTTTGCCCGATGAAATTTTTCAAAATTTTTAAGTCCTCTCCTCTCCTACTTTTTTTTATTGTAGCAATTAATGGAATTGCCCAAGACACCAATAGCGATAACGATTTTGCTCCCAGCACTCCAAAAAAAAAAGGTTTTCGTTTAGGTTTATATGTTGGTTCTTATTTTGCAAATCAGTATACTGCCGGCATGTACGATGGATACGGGTTTGATATTGATGGCAATAAAAATAATTGGGACAATAGCTTTATGAACCAAAAAATAAATTTGCAATATGGCGGTTACGGTTATGCCGGACAACCTGATCTGATCGGACAAACATTGAACGTTGATTATCATACCTGGACTTTTAATGAAAGTGATAT
>JAHEYA010000287.1 GCA_023251855.1 Bacteroidota bacterium | reverse complement strand
TTCACCAACTCCTTTAAAATTGTGTAATTGCAAACATCAAGTGTATTTTTATTTACTTTCAAAAAACGCTCTTTAATGAAAGGTGTGGCCGCAATAATGTAATCCACTCTCTTTGCAACATAATTTTCATAAATCTCAAAAGCTCCTGAAACAATGCTCCGTATCCATTTATTGATCCAATATTTACCTAATATTTGTCGTGGCAGATCCTCATGTGCATCATAAATTACTTTTTTTCCTTTCCTTTTCAACTTCAATGCAAAAGGTAATTGTTCGGGATCATGAACATGATAAATGTCGGCATTGAGAGCAAGAGCCGCTTTATAAACGTTTCGTGCATTTTTTGTCATTCTGTAAAAACGACCAGTAGAATTATTTTCTACACCAATTATTTTAACACCGTTTAAAACCTGTGATTCACAATTCGTAGCAATCAGAGTTACATCAAACCCTGCATTAGCAAGAGAAACGCACTCCTTATGGAATATCCTTACATCATTACATTTATGTGCTGATGTAAAATGACAAACTTTAATCAATTTCGACATGATATATTTTTTCCCAACGGGCTATATTAAATAATTTCCACAATGTATTTATATCATTTTTTTCAGTAACCTCTTCCCTTAAAATTTCTTTCAGAATGGCTGATTTATTTATGTGTTCCAGCATCCAGTTTTTATCCTTCAGCCAAATTGAAGAAGGTGCTTCAAATCCAAATTTATTTTTTCGCCAAGAAATTTCAGGTGGTAACTTATCTTCAGTAGCTTTTCTAAGTATGTATTTGGTCCAGCCTCCTGTAATTTTAAAATTATTGTTAATCGCTAAAGACAGCTCAACTAGCTTATAATCCAGGAATGGCAACCGAGTTTCAATAGAGTGTCTCATCGAATTTTTATCTTCATATTTGAGCAAATGAGGCAATTGAGTTTTTGTAATCTCTAGTAATTGCAAGTCTTTGATATTGGAATATGCTTTTGATAATTCCGTTACAATATCTTTACTTATCAAATCCAAATACGTTTGTTTTACGAATGAATATCTTTTCAACTGACGGGTAATTCTAATTTTTGGACTCAGAAAATAAAAGATATACAAAAGAAGTTCTTTCTTAGATAACTTTGAATTTTTTGATGAGTTAAGGAACTCTGTAATTCGCTTTTTCCAGGGCAATGACAATAAATATGCAGGATAATATCTTTCATAACCCAATAATGTCTCGTCACCACCTTGTCCATCAAGTAATACTGTACTATTGATTTGCTTGGCTTTTTCCATTACAAAATACTGCATAATGATAGAAGGGCTGCCAAATGGTTCTTCCTGAGTTTTAATGACCTCATCCAATACTTCATGAAAATTTTTAGTAGACGGTTCAACAGTATGCCAATCAAGATCAAGCTTATCAACTACCATTTTAGCAAATGAAGATTCATCATTTTTTTGATCTACAGATTTTGCGGTGATTGCAGCAAATTTTTCTCCTGATAATTTAGTATAGAGATCAGAAGCAACAGAGGCAACAGAAGAACTGTCTAATCCGTCACTCAGACATGTACCAACTTTTACATCCGATCTTAATCTGTACTTTATTGATCGTTCTAATTCTGATTTATACAAATCGATAGAGGCACTTTCATTCATATTTTCGATGGACGAATCAATCTGAATGGTATAATATTTTTGAATTTCAAAGGAATTATTTTTAAGATCATAAATTAAATTATGTGCCGGTAAAAGCTTTTTAATAGTTGAGAAAAAAGTGTTCTCCGAATACTCTTCTAAGCCTAAAACAAGGTAATTCAGCAATACTTTTTTATCAACTAAATTGCGAGATGCAAAAAGTAAAAGTTGTTTTATCTCAGAACCAAAAATGAAATGAGATTCATTTTGTGTATAATAAAATGGTTTTACTCCAAACCGATCTCTGCTACAAAATATTATATTCTTTTGTTTATCATGAATCGCCAAACTCCACATTCCATTGAACTTTTGAACACATTCCTTTCCCCATTTATCATAAGATGCAAGAATAACTTCAGTATCGTTATCTGTTGAAAACAAATAACCATGGGCCTTTAGCTCTTCTTTAATTTCAAGATAGTTATATATTTCTCCATTAAAAATGATCACATACTTTTCTTTATAGAACATGGGTTGATTACCAGCATCACTCAAATCAATTATAGACAGCCTTCTATGGCCGAAAGCAATATTTTTACCAAAATAATAACCACTTCCATTCGGACCCCGATGATTGATGATATCTGTCATCTTTTCAATCAAACTAAGTTCAACTGGTTGATTCAATAAATTAATTATACCTGAAATACCACACATTTTAATTACTCAATTTTTTTCCTGAAAATTAAAAACAAAACAAGTGTTGCTACCCAACCACCGGAAAACAGCATAGTACTTAGAGCTGCAGAACTCAATAAAATTATTGGCAATGCATTTAATACTAAGATATAGTACTGATTGTTTACAAAAAGTAATTCTATACACAAAAATATAAAAGATAAAACCAATGCAGATAATACCAAACCCAAAATTCCAAAATTGGAATATTCATATACAAAACTCGCCACATTCACTGTTCCTGCTAAACCAAGTTTTGCATATTGAGGGAACAACTCTTCATATAAAATTTTTGAATAATCTACATACGTATTCGGATTCAAAAAATGGTAGCCTTTACCATATAAATAAGGATATTTTTGAGGTATTAAGGAAAACCATTCAGCAACCACTTTACCGGGAATAAGAAATATTCTGTTATAACTTCCTACTAATAGTGATTGTGATTCGGTAGTGGGAATATTCAGATTTTCTTTTCCCCGAAGCTGTGGGTTGGTGATCATTACCATCAATACAAACCCACACAATGGAATTAACGAGAACAGAATGAATCGTTTCCAATCCAAGTGAATAAGACAATACAAAATAATCGGAAGACAAATAAATGTAATAAAACTCTTTTGCAATAAACCGATGCAATAAAAAACGGAAATTATTAATAATGACCGAAAAATAAATTTTCGTTTAGTTACGAAAAAGTACAATAAAAAAAATGGGATGAATGAACGCACAACAAAACTACTCCCGTAAGCAATCAGCGGATGAACATCAATACTGAGATCATGTCGGATCTTCGCAGTTTCAAGTATATCTGTAGCATAATAAGCTGCTATTATTGGAACAAAACCTAATGTATAAAAATGGAGCAAAATAAATCCAATAATAAAGATTAGAATCACGTAGGAAAGGGCATTAAGAGTGGCAGAAGAAAATTCCTTATTTAATTGAATTAATTTATTTCCTTTTATAGTGTTTTTAAAGAAAAAATAAAACAATGTGAATGCACACAAGTAAATGAACAATAAATGAATATAGGTTGTTCCGGAATATACAAACATGCCGTATCCCAATAATATCAATACAAGTAAATAACAAAAATAGAGTTGATTCTTTCGAATAAAACTAACTATTTTGTTTAAAAACTCCATGGTCATGCTTTTTTACCGTTTGAAAAATTAAATAGAAATATACCAGGTACATAAAAAGTTCAATCACTACATAAAGAATAATAAACTGAATGATAGAAACTTTGCCAAAAAAGAACAAGATACAAATAGAAAAAAAATACAACACCTGCCACAAACTACCGGTTTTTATAGCATCTAATGAAGGAAATACTATACTTAATGGAGAAACCACAAATTTAATCGCGATAGAAAAAGAAAGAAATTTGGCATAATAACCAGCTTCCCGCCAAGGTTCACCAAAAACAAAAACAAATATTTGTTCAGAAAATAAAACGGTAACAACAATAAACACAGATGCCATAATTACTAATGGTTTTAAAAGTTTCATCAATTCTCTTTTTATGGATTCATTATTGTTTTTTTTCTCAACAATTTTTTGAAAAAAAACTTGTGAAATGGAAGCAGAGATCAAAGAAAAAGGAACTCCTAACACTTGTCTGGGAAAGTTAAAAAGACTATTCACTGAAAAACTATAAAAGCTACTTACCAGCATAACCGGTATATTCAAACTAAATGAATCTAAAAATGCTGGTAGGAGATTATAAGTAGGAAATGATTTATAATGTTTCAATTCATGCTGAACACTTTTAAGAGAAGAACTTTTTATAGCAAATCCATTGCGAAACGCCTGAAAGATACCATACATGGCAGTTGCGAATCGTCCAAGAAGATCCCCTAAAATTAATCCATTTGAAAATTTAATATGTCCGAAATAATAGCTCAGCGTACTTGTTGAAGTTGCTTGCATGATTTTATTACTAGAGGAAGAAAAGAATTTTTTTTTACGAAGTAACCAATAATTCACAATTTGAGAAAAAGAAATAAATAGGACTGCCAACGGAATTACA
>JAHEYA010000286.1 GCA_023251855.1 Bacteroidota bacterium | reverse complement strand
AACAATAATCGAAAAAACTTTGGGCAGGTTTAAATTTACCACGATAAACATCAATTGTATAACTCAAATTTTCGAATGTATAAAAGGAAATTCCAATTGGTAAAAAGAGATGTAAGGGTTGTATTTGCCCAATATTAAAGTCGTTGATGATCTCAATAAAAAAGTTAGTGTATTTGAAATAGCAGAGCAATCCCAAGTTGATAAGGATGCTAAAAAAAAGAACAGTATTTTTTTTCCATTTGGTTTTCAGATAATAGATCCAATTTGCCAGATTAAAATCAACCACAGCAGAGAGTATGATGATACCGAAATAAAACCCACAAGCTTTATAAAAGAAGTAGAGAGAAAAAATTGTAAAATAAATTACTCTTGCTGTTTTTCGTTTGTATAAAAACTGGTATCCAAGCAGAAATACACAAAAGAAGAATAGAAAAAATCCACTATTGAATAATAGCGGATCCTTCACATTGTAGGTAAGTTGATGGATTAATTTATCTGTATCTATTGTATAAAAATGCAAGTTCTTTTTTTATTTTTGGAATTTTAAAGCATTCCACTAATTTATCACAAAATAACAATTATTTTAAACCCTTAAAACATCTGCGAAACTTTGCGGCCAAATCTGCGAAAATCTGCGAGAAGTAAAAATCTATTATCCAAAAGCAAATTTTTCTTTTTCACATCTTTTCAACAACGTAAAATTAAAAGCATTTATTCGTTAAATTTACATCCCCGCTAAAAATAATTTGAAAATCTGTTATTGTATAATTGAAAATGAAATAAACAAAAAATGAATTTTTCTCATCTCCATGTTCATACCCAGTTCTCATTGTTAGATGGGGCTGCGGATATATCATCATTGTATAAAAAAGCAGTGAATGATAACATGCGTGCAATTGCTATCACCGATCATGGCAACATGTTTGGAGTGTTCAAATTTGTTGCAGAGGCCGCCAAACATAATACTCCCGATAATCCAAATAAAATAAAACCTATTGTAGGTTGTGAATTTTATGTGGTTGAAAATCGCAACAAACGGCAGTTTACAAAGGAAGATAAGGATATACGTTATCATCAGTTATTATTAGCTAAAGATGCAGAAGGTTATAAAAACCTTTTAAAACTTTGCTCATTGGGCTATATGGAGGGTTTGTATGGTAAGTATCCGAGGATTGATAAAGAATTAATTTTTAAATATAATAAAGGATTGATTGCAACCACTTGTTGTTTGGGGGCGTCAGTACCAAGAACTATTTTAAAAAAAGGAGAAGCAGAAGGTGAAAAAGAGTTTAAATGGTGGTTGGATATTTTTGGTGAAGATTATTATGTTGAATTGCAAAGGCATGATATTCCTGAGCAAAACATCGTAAATGAAGTGTTATTGAGGTTTGCTGCAAAACACAATGTAAAAATAATTGCATCAAATGATTCGCATTATGTGGATGAAGCTGATTCAAATGCACACGATATTTTATTATGTATAAACACCGGTGAAAAGCAGAGTACTCCTACAATGAAAGACTTTGGTGACGATGATTCTGTATCATCCAAAGGAAAACGTTTTGCTTTTTATAATAATCAATTCTATTTTAAAACAACTGCTGAAATGAGCCACTTATTTAGTGATTTGCCTCAGGCTATTGATAATACAAATGAAATTGTAGATAAAATTACACCTCTGAAACTCAAGCAGGATATTATGTTGCCCAATTTTCAGATACCCAGTACTTTTTTATCACAAGATGATTATCTGCATCATTTAACATTTACAGGTGCAAAAAAACGGTATATAGATATTACTCCTGAAGTTGAGGAACGACTCAATTTCGAACTTAATACAATCCGGATAATGGGTTTTGCAGGCTACTTTTTAATTGTAGCTGATTTTATTAATCATGGAAAAGATATTGGAGTATTGATTGGTCCGGGAAGAGGCTCAGCTGCCGGTTCTGCAGTTGCTTATTGTATTGGCATCACAAATATTGATCCTATCAAGTACAATTTACTTTTCGAGCGTTTCTTAAATCCTGATCGTAAATCAATGCCCGATATTGATACCGATTTTGATGATGAAGGACGTCAGAAAGTAATTGAATATGTGGTTGAAAAATATGGTAAAAATCAAGTAGCACAAATTGTTACTTACGGTACAATGGCTGCCAAGAGCTGTATTAAGGATGTTGCGCGAGTGATGGATCTGCCTTTGCAGGATTCGAATATGCTTACAAAATTGGTTCCTGATAAACCCGGTATTGAATTGAGACGTGTTTTAAAAGCTCCAATAACGGGCGATGCCAGCTTAGAAACAAAAGAAGGATTAACAAAAGATGATATTGAAGATGTAAAAAAATTACGATCAATACATAATGGCAGCGATCTTCAAGCAAAAGTATTAAATGAAGCATTAATATTAGAGGGTTCAGTTCGTAATACCGGTATCCATGCTTCTGCTATTATCATTGCTCCTAAAGACCTTACCGAGATTGTTCCTATTTCTTCTTCAAAAGAAACGGACTTATACATTACACAATATGATGGAAAAGTGATTGAAGATGCCGGTGTAATTAAAATGGACTTTTTGGGCTTAAAAACACTTACTATCATTCGTGATGCTTTAAAATTGATCGAGCAAAATCATAAAATTAAAATTGATATTGATACATTACCTCTTGATGATGTAAAAACATTCGACCTCTATCAACGTGGCGATACCAACGGTACTTTCCAATTTGAAAGTGCTGGAATGCAGAAGCATCTTATCAATTTAAAACCTGATAAATTTGCGGATTTGATCGCCATGAATGCATTGTACCGTCCGGGTCCTATAGAATACATTCCCAAATTTATTGCACGTAAACATGGGCGTGAACCAATCACCTATGACCTTCCAGAAATGGAAGAATATTTGTCGGATACCTATGGTATCACTGTTTATCAGGAACAGGTGATGTTGTTATCCCAAAAATTGGCCGGCTTTTCAAAAGGCGATGCTGATGTGCTCCGCAAGGCGATGGGTAAAAAGGATAGGTATACGCTTGATAAAATGAAGGGTCAGTTTATTGCAGGTGCAACTTCAAAAGGTTTAGCAGTTGATAAATTAGAAAAAATATGGACCGATTGGGAAAAATTTGCTCAATATGCTTTCAACAAATCCCATTCAACCTGCTATGCCATGGTTGCCTACCAAACAGCCTATTTAAAAGCTCATTATCCGGGTGAATATATGGCTTCGGTGCTTACTCATAATTTAAGTAACATCGATAAAATTACTTTCTTTATGGATGAGTGTAAACGTATTGGTGTGCCTGTGCTTGGACCGGACGTGAATGAAAGTCAATATCAATTTGCTGTTAACAAAAGCGGACAAATACGTTTTGGAATGGGTGCTGTTAAAGGAGTGGGAGAGGCTGCTGTTGTTTCAATTGTTGAAGAACGCAATCAAAATGGGCCATTTACAAGTGTGTTTGATCTTGTACGGAGAATAAATTTACGAGCAGCAAATAAAAAAACCTTTGAAAGTCTTGCTTTTGCAGGTGGTTTAGATTCATTCGGGATTCACCGTGCAACTTATTTTTATTCTGATGGAAATGATAATATCAACTTTCTTGAAAAAATAATCAGGTATGGAAATTCGCACCAGGGTATAGATAGCTCCTTATCATTATTCGAAAACGATGATGCAGTTGATATTCCTGAACCTAAAATTCCGGTTTGCGAAATGTGGAGCAACTTGGAACAATTAAAAAATGAAAAAGAAGTGGTTGGTTTTTTTATTTCCGGACATCCATTAGACACCTACAAGCTGGAGATAGACAATTTTTGCTATCATTCCATTAGCGACATCAAAAAAATAGAAGAAAATAAGGGTAAAGAATTGGTTTTTGGAGGCATCGTTACCAATGTACATAATGGGGTTACAAAAACAGGAAATCCATGGGGGAAAATTACTATTGAAGATTATCGGGAATCATCTGAATTAGCCTTTTTTGGAGAAGATTATGTAAAATTTAAACCTTATATGGTTAATGGTTTATTTTTATATGTTAAAGGAAAAATTTCTGAACGATTTAAAAATTCAGGCAATTTCGAATTTAAAGTAAACAACATACAGTTGTTGTCGGAGTTGCGAGATAAATTGGCAAAAAGTATAACAGTTAATCTACCAATAAAAGATCTGTCAGATGATTTTATTAGCAAGTTTAATGATATACTAACTACAAACAATGAAGTGCAACCTCGCAATTGCACCTTAAAATTCAGAGTGATCGATGAAGAAGAAAATATTGCAGTGTTGTTGCCTGCAAAAAAAATTAAATTAAATCCGAATAATAATTTGTTGGAGCTACTGAAATTGCACCATTTGGAATATGATTTTAACAAAGACCATTAAAAATGAC
>JAHEYA010000285.1 GCA_023251855.1 Bacteroidota bacterium | reverse complement strand
TTCAGAGGATTTCATTGCCCAAAAACCATTGGTCAATAAATCATTTTGTACAGTGCTATGTGCTTGAATTTGTCCGTAACCACAGTGGTGATTGGTTAATATCAATCCTTTATCAGAAATTACTTCAGCGGTGCAACCACCACCAAATTGAACAATCGCATCTTTTAAACTTGATTTATTAATGCTGTAAATATCTTCAGCAGATAATTTTAAACCATTTTTTTGCATATCAGATTCATTCAATTGCTTAAGCAATATAGGAAGCCACATGCCTTCATCGGCCTTTGCCAAATTAGAAGTTAGAAAATTGAAAGTTAAAAACCAGAGGATAATTTTGGGGGTCATAGCGGAATAATAAATTGGACTATTTTTTTGAGGAGGTGAAATTATAAAATTAATTTTTCATTACCTTTTTATAGTATGTTTTTTCAGGAGTATTAATTTGCAACAAATACAAACCGCTTGATAATGCACTATTTTCAGCAATATTGAATGTAGTATGACCAGATCCGTTCAACCTCTTTCCTTGTTTTAAAATTTGCTTTCCGGATAAATCATAAAGTTCAATAGTAATGAGTTGTTTTGTCTTCAAAGAAACTGAAATTTCAAAACCGACATTAAATGGATTAGGAAAAACTTGCAGGACATTATCATCTAAACTATTTTCTTCAATGCCGGTGAGAAGCACATTGGCAGCGCAAAAATTAGGGATACCAAATCCCAATAGAGTATCGGGAGTATTATGCTGGCTAGCGCTTTGTTCAATTGCTTGGAGAATTTCCATATTCGTTTTTAAAGGATGCGCCTGCCACAAACAAGCTACAGCACCTGCTGTTATTGGCGAAGAAAATGAGGTGCCATTTTGCGGACAAACACCTCCCGATGAACATGCAGTAATTGCACCAAGTCCGGTAGCAACAGTATTGGGTTTTATTCTACCATCAAATGTTGGTCCGCGTGAACTAAATGAAGCAATTACACCAGCAGAATCAACAGCGCCAACACTCAAAATACTATCTGCATCAGCGGGAGTAACAATTTTGTACCATGTACTGCCACCCGCATTTCCAGCACTGGAAGTTACAAACATTCCAACTCGCGCTGCATGAGTTGCGGCTTTTGCAATTATAGTTGTTTTACCATCCATATCAGCATATGTATGATCTTCACTGGAATTGGTCATACCCGTAAAATAACCTAATGATGAATTTATAACATCAGCACCTACACTATCAGCAAATTCGGCAGCTACACCCCAATTGATCTCTTCTTGCCAGCTTTCAGACAAAATAGTTTCAGTGCGTAACAACCAATATTTCGCTTTAGGAGCTGTTCCAACAAGTTGTCCGGGAAGATAGCCACCCATGCATGAAAGCACATTCATACCATGTTCATAATCTTCATATACACTTGCATTACCGGTAACAAAATCCCATGTTCCAAGAATTTGATGATTTACTCTTAAGCTATCAAATGCGGGCAAAGAATCAACCTTATAAAAACCTGCGTCCAGCACAGCGATTACTATTCCTTCACCCCTATATCCCATATCATGCATACAATCAATACCAATTTGATGGGATTGTTTGTAAGATAAACCGTAATTGAAACCGGTTATACTTCTCTGTTCTACAGCTGTTTCAACTGATTGAGGAGTTTGTGCTACAACCGGATTAAATTTAGCTGTACCATTTGTTATTGGAGCAATTTTTATTTCTATAATATCTTTTACATATGGTAATGCTCTAATTTCAGTGATCTTTGTTTTATCAATAATAGTAATGGTTACAGCATTAAACCATTTTGATTTATTTAATACAGTAATTCCAAAAGGTTTTAATTCGTTGATATAAGAAGGATTTACAGGCAAATCATTTTCAGTAATTCTAATTTTTTGTTTTTCTCTACGAGCAATCGCTCTTTCAGAAAGGTATGCAGAAGGGTTAGCAATTGAATATGGACTTGCGTTTTTATCTTTAAACACCACCCAATAATTTGTGGTTATTTGCGCAACTATTTGATGAAAAAAAAAGGAGAGAATAATAAGAGGAATAAATTTTTTCATTTTATTTTTTCGATTACAAAATACCTAATTGGCTTTTAAACCTTCCGTTATAGGGACTTCTTAGGGAAAAGTAATTCGTTGACGTTCAATAATACCACCACCAACTAAATCATCACCTTCATAAAATACAGCCGATTGTCCGGGCGCTACTGCTGATACTTTGTTGTGAAATAGAACATTTAATTTATCACCCAAATGCGAAACAGAAGCCATTACACCGGGATCTTTATAACGGATTTTGGTGAGAGCTTCATAATTATCAGGCAATTGAGCGTATTTGATAAGATTAAATTTGCCAACAGTCATATGTTGTTGTTCCAGTTCTTCTTTCGTACCAAGCACCACAGTATTTGTTTCAGGAACAATCTCAAGTACATGTAATGGTTCACCCACAGCTATTTCTAGACCTTTACGTTGTCCGATAGTATAATAAGGAAAGCCTTTATGTTTACCTAAAACACGTCCCATTCTATCAACAAAATTTCCACCATCAACACGTTCATCTAGACCCACCACCTTACGTTTTAAAAATCCACGGTAATCATTATCCGGCACAAAACAAATTTCATAACTCTCACTTTTGGTTGCCAGATCAACATAACCATGATCAATAGCCATTTGTTTTATTTCTGATTTAAGATAATTTTGTAATGGAAAAATAGTACGTTTCAAACTTTCTTGTGTTAAACCCCATAAAACATAGGATTGATCCTTTGTTTGATCGAGACCCTTTGAAATTACATAACGGTTATTTTCGTGACGGATACGTGCATAATGTCCGGTAGCAATAAATTCACAATCAAGCATATCGGCACGTTTTAAAAGCGCAGCCCATTTTATGTGCGTATTACATAGTACACAAGGATTTGGGGTACGGCCGGCTAAGTATTCGTCAACAAAATTATCGATAACAAAATCCCCAAATTCATTTCTGATATCTAATATAAAATGTGGAAAGCCGAGGTTAACTGCTAATAACCTTGCATCATTAATAGAATCAAGGCTACAGCAACCGGTTTCTTTACTTGATCCACCTGAAGAAGCGTAGTCCCAAGTTTTCATGGTAATACCAACCACCTCATATCCTTGCTCATGAAGCAATAATGCAGCAATAGAACTATCAATTCCACCACTCATTGCCAATAATACTTTTCCTTTTTTACTCATCTTCTTTGCAGATATCGCACTACGTATAGCTCAGGGTTACTTACTTGCATAAAAATCAAAACGGTTGATAAATTTTATTTGGGTTCCCCCTCACCTGAAAATTTATCTTGCACTCCTTTTTCTTCGTAATATTTTTTTGCCTTTTCTTCTTCTTCTTTAGAAATTAGATCCTGGTCTTTGCCTTGGGGTTTGCTATTGATAAACTCAACCGTTTTCTTAACAGTTCCATCTTGGTTATAATACTTCCATGACCCATTTTTAAAATCATTTTTATAATTTCCTTCAACACTAACTTTCCCAGTAGGATAATAGTACACAGCCTTTCCATCTATTTTATCTTTAACATAATTACATTTGAATTTCAATGTCCCATCATCAAAATATTTTACAGAGGCACCATCTATCTTTCCATTAAGCCATAGTTTTTCTTCTGCAAGTTGACTATTGGGATAGAATACTTTAGCGCTTCCATTTTTTTCACCATTCAAATACATTTCATTTGAGATTACTTTTCCATCAACATCATAAAATTTCCACAAACTATCTTTTTTCTGATTAACATATTTCCCTTCACCTGTTATTTTTCCTTCCGTGTTAAATAATTTTGAATAACCTATAGTACCCTTTTTAGAAAAGATAGTAATCGACCATGGAGTACCTGATTCATAAAAATAAGTGAACTTTCCTTCAGGAAGATCGTCAACAAAATTACCATCATATATTTTCTTTTGGTTCTCGTTGAATTTGATCCAATGCCCCTGCTTCCTACCAGCTACATCCTGTGAATTAGAAGCATCCTGAGCTTTAATTTGTGGCATAAAGAGGACAGAATTCAATACTATAAGTAATGTTGAAATAAATTTGTTCATCAGCAATTATTTTAATGTTTTAACAGTACAAAAATACGAAAATTGTAGCTATAAGACATCATAAAAAAATGGGTAAACGATCTCTCAAATAAGTATGGAAACGCTGAAATGAAAAATTATATTTTATTAGTTTGCTGTTTTTTTATTTTTTCAAATAAACTTTGAACTCCAATAACGAATGCACTCCAAAGAAAACGTTGTTTTTCCAGAATAGTATTTTGAATGAAAATTTGTTCCCTATTATTCAAATAAAAATCAACAATTGCATCAGCAATAGCTGAAGGATTGATCTCGGTAACATAACCTACTT
>JAHEYA010000284.1 GCA_023251855.1 Bacteroidota bacterium | reverse complement strand
TCTGAATATCATTAAAAATATTTATGATACCTTGCCATCTGTACAAAATAATGCGGAAGCCCCTGAAGAGATCAGAAGAAAAACTGTTTTAACAAATGATGAAGTTGCAAAGTTGACCAAGAAAATTGAAGAGTTAAGAACTAAATTCATTAATGGTTAACCTTTAAACATTCACAAAGAAGAATACTTAGAACAAATTATACTCATGAAAAAAAATAATTTAATACGTTCATTCATCCTCCTGTCAAGCTTCATTTTGTGCAGTAATTATAGTGTTTTTGCACAATGTAAATTAAAATCTGTGATACAAAATTGCCAGGGGCACATTAAGCCTCCATACAAATATAACGGTTACTGGACAAGTGATTTCACATTTGACACAAAAGCAAAAAAAATTGAAGGACATTTTGTAGCATTTGAAGGAGAAAAATATCATATCCTGTTTTGTAACTCCGGCTTTGATGAAGAAGTAAATATTTGTGTGTATGACAAGAGTAATCGTTTGGGTGGTAAAGAGCGTATCAAATATTATGAAAGCACTGTAAATAAAGAAAAAGATTATTGGACATTTGAACCCACCCGGTCGGGTGATTATTATATCGAATATAGTATTCCTCCGAGCAAAAATGGAGAAATTAAAAAAAGTTGTGTTGTACTGCTGATCGGTGCCATTATTGATACAGATGGCAATTGATTCAATAAATTACACAAAAAATTTCTGGAACCATTGTTTTGACTCTTCCATATTGGTTTTAAAATCTTGATTCTGTTTCTTATATCTTGACTCTATATTAAATGATGATACATATTACACTTCCTGATGGTACTGTTCGTGAATATGAACAAGGAACTACCTCACTTCAAATTGCACAATCCATTTCTGAAGGTTTAGCACGCAATGTTTTAGCAGTAAAAGTGAATCTCTCGACTTCGCTCGAGAAAGGTTATGAAATCTGGGATGCAACACGCCCTATTACCGCTGATGCCAAGTTGATATTGTTAACCATGAATGACACAGATGGAAAAGCCACACTGTGGCATTCCTCTGCGCACCTTATGGCAGAAGCCATTGAGGCTATTTATCCAGGAACAAAATTCGGTATCGGCCCGGCTATTGAAACCGGTTTTTATTATGATATTGATTTGGGTGGAAAAACAATCTCACAGGAAGATTTCAAAAAAATTGAAGATAAAATAATTGAACTTGCCCGGCTGGGTAACTCTTATATCCGCAAGGAAGTATCCAAATCAGATGCTATAGCGTATTTTAAAGAAAAAGGCGATGAGTATAAACTTGATCTGTTAGAAGGCTTGCAGGATGGTACTATCACTTTTTATCAGCAAGGTAATTTCACCGATTTGTGTCGCGGACCACACATACCCAATACAGGGTTTATCAAAGCTGTAAAACTGATGAATGTTGCGGGAGCGTATTGGAGAGGTGATGAAAAAAATAAAATGCTTACCCGTATTTATGCAGTTACTTTTACCAAACAAAAAGACCTTACCGATTATTTAATTTTATTAGAAGAAGCTAAAAAGCGCGACCATCGTAAGTTAGGGAAAGAGCTGGAGCTGTTCGCTTTTTCTGAAAAGGTTGGAATGGGCTTACCACTGTGGCTTCCAAAAGGTGCTGCTTTGCGTGAGCGTTTGATACAATTTTTACAAAAAGCACAAATCAAAGGAGGTTATTTACCTGTGGCTACACCCCATATCGGAAATAAAAATCTGTACATCACCTCCGGTCATTATGAAAAATATGGTGCCGACTCCTTTCAGCCAATCCGCACACCACATGAAGGAGAAGAGTTTTTTTTAAAACCTATGAACTGTCCGCATCACTGCGAAATTTATAAAACATCACCAAAATCGTATAAAGATTTACCGGTTCGTTATGCTGAATTCGGAACTGTTTATCGTTATGAGCAAGCAGGTGAATTGCATGGTTTAACCCGTGTGCGTGGGTTTACACAGGATGATGCGCATTTGTTTTGCAGACCTGATCAGGTAAAAGAAGAATTTTGTAAAGTAATTGATTTAGTGCTGTACGTATTTAAAGCATTGGATTTTCATGATTTCACAGCACAAATATCATTACGTGATCCTGATAATAAAACCAAATACATTGGTTCAGATGAAAACTGGAAATTAGCGGAACAAGCTATCATTGAATCAGCAACTGAAAAAGGTTTAAAAACTGTCGTAGTATTAGGAGAAGCAGCATTCTATGGACCAAAACTTGATTTTATGGTGAAGGATGCCATAGGGCGTAAATGGCAGTTAGGAACCATTCAAGTGGATTATAATTTACCGGAACGCTTTGAATTAGAATATACAGGAAGTGATAATCAGAAGCATCGTCCGGTAATGATACACCGTGCACCATTTGGTTCATTAGAACGGTTTATTGCAGTTTTGATAGAACATTGTGCCGGAAAATTCCCGCTGTGGCTTAGTCCGGAGCAGGTTATAGTGTTACCGATAAGTGAAAAATATAACAATTACGCAAAAAATGTGTTAGAATTGCTAAAAAATTACGATATTCGCGGGCTCTTAGATGAAAGGAACGAAAAAATCGGTAAAAAAATACGTGATGCTGAAATTCAAAAAGTGCCGTATATGCTGATTGTTGGGGAGAAAGAAGAGGCTGAAAATAAAATTTCGGTGCGCAGGCAAGCAGAAGGTGACATAGGAAGCCTTGCAATTGAAGACTTTGCGAAGATTATTAATGATGAAATTAAAAAGTTAGAAAAATAAGTTATTGGGTTATTAAGTTATTAGGTTATTGAGCAAGTAACCAATAACCAGTAACCAATAACCAATAACCAATAACCAATAACTAACAACTAAACAATAGGAGGAACAAACAATAGCAGCACCATTCAACACCGCCGGTAGATTTAATAAACCATCCGCACCAGGTAAATTTGTAAAACCTGTCGGAACTGGACCCCGCCCTGATAGCCGTTTTGGCAGAGGTGGACCAAGAAGAAAAGAAGACCTGCACAACATCAATGAGCGAATCAGAGCGAAGGAAGTGCGTGTAGTTGGTGAAGGAATTGAGTCGGCTGTTTTTCCGATTGAAAGAGCCTTAGAAATCTCTAAGGAGATGGGATTGGATCTGGTAGAAATTTCGCCAAATGCAGTACCACCGGTTTGTAAAGTAATTGATTATAAAAAGTTTTTATACGATCAAAAGAAAAAACAAAAGGAATTAAAAGCAAAAGCAGCAAAAACAGTAATTAAAGAAATTCGTTTCGGCCCACAAACTGATGATCATGATTTTACATTTAAAAAAAATCATGCGATAAAATTTCTTCAGGAAGGTTGTAAAGTAAAGGCTTTTGTGTTTTTTAAAGGACGTACCATATTATTTAAAGAGCAAGGCGAAATTTTATTATTACGTTTTGTAAATGAGTTGGAGGATTATGGTAAACCGGAACAGATGCCATTGTTAGAAGGTAAAAAAATGATCATGGTAGTTGCTCCGAAGAAGAAGTAGTTGGAAGTTGGTAGTAGGCAATTAAATCAGTTGGCAAGAAAAGGGAGTTTGCAGTTGGCAAGAAAAGAGAAGTAGGCAGTAGGCAATTAAAGAAGTTGGCAAATAAAAGAAGTTTGCAGTTGCCAAAAAAAGAGAAGTAGGCAGTAGGCAATTAAAGAAGTTGGCAAATAAAAGAAGTTTGCAGTTGGCAGTTGACAAAGAAGGCAGTAGGCAGTTGGCAAGTAGGCAGTTGGCAAAAAAAGTAGGCAGTTGGCAATTAAAACAGTTGGCAAAAAAAAGGAAGTAAGCTCTGCAAAAAAAAGAAATAAGTAAATCAGTAAATCAGCAAATCAACAAATCAACAATTAAAAGAAGATGCCTAAAATGAAAACGCATTCCGGAGCAAAAAAGAGATTCTCTTTAACCGGAACAGGTAAAGTAAAAAGAAAACATGCTTTTAAAAGCCATATTCTGACTAAAAAATCAACAAAAGCTAAACGTGCTTTAACGCATACCGGCTTGGTTGATAAAACAGATCTGCCAAAAGTAAAAGCAATGCTTACCATTGGGAAATAAATTAAAAATTGTTGATAGTTTGTCGTTGCTCGTTGTTAGTTAAAAAAAAGAACGAACAACCTTACAACAGATAACTAGCAACCGACAACTAAAATTAAATAGTTCAATTAGTAATAAACCAGGTACTCAGCAAAAAGTTTCTTTAACAAGAACGCTGAAACCAAAAAACAAAACAACATGCCTAGATCGGTTAACTCGGTGGCTTCAAGAGCCAGAAGAAAAAAAGTTTTAAAACAAACCAAAGGTTATTGGGGAGCAAGAAAAAACGTAATTACAATCGCTAAAAACGTCCTTGAAAAAGGTTTAACGTATGCTTACCGCGATAGAAAACAAAAGAAACGTAATTTCCGTGCTATTTGGATA
>JAHEYA010000283.1:3445-4423 GCA_023251855.1 Bacteroidota bacterium | reverse complement strand
CTCAGGGTTTGTGGATGAGTAGTGATATAAATTCAACAACACCCACTTTTTTGAATGTGAATAATTATCCATTCCGGCAACCGGAACGCGTTTTCTTTAACCCTGGAAATGCGAATGAAATATGGGTTGCCAGCTTTGGAAACGGAATGAAGATGGGAATACTTGGAGCTAACAGTATTGTCGATTTTTCTTCAGAGGATGAATGGGCCGTTTATCCTAATCCGTCAAATGGAATCATTAGTATTCAGTCCTCATTCACCATTTCTACTATTGAGATTATTAATGTTATAGTAGAAAAAATTTATTCGGAATCTGTCAATGGTAAAATGGCAAATATTAGTATTGAAGCACCTACTGGGGTTTATTTTATTAAAGTGAACACAGAGAAAGGGATATCAACTCGAAAATTAATTGTAAGATAAGTATCACTGTTTGGTAAACGATTCATTTCTATTTGTTGTAATTCCATCAGTTGTTTCCGTATAAATTAAATTAAAAACTGTGGCAGATACAATTGAACCACTTCCTTGAAAGGTTCTATCTTTAGGAGGATTTCCAACTTGAATAGCTAAAACATTAGCTAAAGTAATGGTTGAGCCTGCAACTGATACTGACATCATAGAATTTCCAATATAGTTCCCGAATTTACTGAAACGAATTCTTTTATTAATTGTAGTGGAGGCAGTTATTGTTTGATTATAGGTAATATTGGGCGTGCCGGCAATAACACAGTAATAATTACCGGTCATTGCACCAAGGTCATTTTTTACATTAACAGTTCTTGTAAGAGAAGCAATGTTGCCATTTGCATCAACGGCTCTATAAGTAATTGTGTATGTTCCCACAAGATTTGCATTTACTGTTCCATAAACAGTCACATTAATTGCCCCGTCTTTATTATCATTGGCGGTAGCTCCAGGATCAGAGTATGGGGCTTGTAAAGAAACAGTCTGATTTGGAGAACCGTTCAAAGTAATT
>JAHEYA010000283.1:0-3435 GCA_023251855.1 Bacteroidota bacterium | reverse complement strand
CTTGTAAAAACTGAACTGATTGCAAAAATGGAAAGCAAAAATATATTTAAGCGATTTTTGAGCATTTAATTTATCAAGATATCAATAAATATAGAACAAAAGTAATAAAATTGAATGAGAATTCTTAATCACAAAAAAAAAGAGTCCTGCAAATTATTGCGGGACTCTTTTTTACCAAAAAATAAAATATTACTGTTTGGTATAAGTTTCAACAGTATTAATTGTAGTTCCGTTGGTTACTTCAGTATAAGTAATGTTGAAAACAGTTGTAGAAGTTACACTACCAGTTCCGGCAAAAGTTCTGTCAGCAGCCGGAGATCCAACCTGTAAAGCTGTTTGGCTTGGTAAAGTAACAGTTGCTCCTACAATATCAGCATAAATGCCAGTATTTCCGGTATAATCACCAAATTTACCAAAACCAATTCTTTTGTTCAAAGTTGTAGAAGCAGTTATTGTTTGAGTATAAACATAAGGAGGAGAACCTGCAATCGAACAACTGTAAGTACCAGTCATTGCATCAGCATCATTTTTTACCATAACAGTTCTTGTTGCAGTACCTGTATTACCAGCTGCATCTTTAGCAGTATAAGTAATGGTGTAGGTTCCGGTAAGATTTACATTTACCGATCCGGAAATTACCGGAGTAAGGGTACCATCTTTTTCATCGGTTGCAGTAGCATTCATTTCAGTGTAAGTACCTTGTAAGGAAATGGTCATACTTGCTGCACCTGTTAAAGTAACAACAGGAGGTGTAGTATCGTCTTTTTTACAGCCTGTAAATGCTGTTGCAACAGCAATTAATGCGATCGCAGATAAATTTAAAATGTTTTTTTTCATGGGGTTAATTTAGTTAAGATTAGTACAGTTAAATTTTTGTGGATGCAAATATAATATTTTTTTTTAAAAAAATTTGTTTGTTATAAAATAAAAATATTACTTTTGCCCCCGGTTAACCAAATAAAACAAAAAACAATTATGAAAAAAGTGATTACATTAGTTGCCGTAGCAGGAATGTTTACATTCGTTGCATGCGGACCAAGTGCAGAACAAAAAGCTGCCAAAGAAAAAGCAACTGCAGATTCAATTGCTGCTGTTGAAGCTACTAAAATGGCTGAAGCTAAAGCTAAAGCTGCTGCAGATTCAACTGCTGCTTATGCTACTGCTGAAGCTGAAAAAGCAAAAGCTGCTGAAGCTGCTGCTGCTGCTGCTGAAGAAGCTGCTAAAGCTGCCAAAGGTGGTAAAAAAGCTGCAAAACCTGCTGCTAAACCAGCTGAAGCTCCAAAAGTTAAAGCTGGACAAGGAAGAGGTTAATACCTTAATTCTTGTTAATCTTAAAAAGAGTCCTGCAGAAATGCGGGACTTTTTTTTTGAAAAACAGATAAATTTTAGAGTATAGCTTATGAAATAAAAAAATAAATGTAGCTTTGCTCAAATTTTAATTAAAATCACAAATAAGAAAAATGAAAAAAGTATTTACATTAATTACCCTAGCAGGTTTGTTTACATTCGTTGCTTGTGGACCAAGCGCCAAAGAAAGAGCTGCTACTGAAAAATTAAGACAAGATTCAATTATCGCTGTTGAAAATGCTAAAGCGGCTGAGGATGCTGCAATTGCTCAGCGTGTAGCTGATTCAACTACTGCATATGCTGCTGCTGAAGCTGCAAAAGCTAATGAAGCTGCAAAAGTTGTTGAAGCAGCAGAAGCTGCCAAAAAAGGGGGTAAAAAGAAATAATAATTTTTTTTGCAATTTTATCGAAAGAAGTCCTGCAATTTTGTAGGATTTTTTTTTGATACTTTGAATCAATACTATTTGATAAATATATTGGGAAATTTTATTAGTAACAAAATGAGATTAAAATTTTCAGTTGCATTTATTTTTTTTCTGTTTCTCTTCCAACAAACATCTTCTCAAAATATAATACAAGTGAGTTCGGATAAAGAATGGTGGAAAAAAACTACTGTTTATCAAATTTATCCAAGATCATGGTTTGATACCAATGGTGATGGTATTGGGGATATTCAGGGCATTATAGAAAAACTGGATTATATTAAAGATCTTGGTTATGAAACAATTTGGATCTCCCCTTTTGTACAAAGTCCGCAACGTGATTTTGGTTATGATATAAGTGATTATCGAACTATATCAGCTCAATACGGCACAATGGTACTTTTTGAAAAGTTAGTTAAAGAGGTTCACAACAGAAATATGAAACTGGTGTTTGACCTTGTGATGAACCATACTTCAGATGAACATACTTGGTTTAAAGAATCGGCAAGTTCAAAAACTAACCCTAAAGCAGATTGGTATGTTTGGAAAGATGGAAAAGGAAAAAATGGACTGAAACCGCCTAACAACTGGCGTTCTATGTCGGGCAACCGTGCATGGGTATATAATTCCACGCGTAAACAATTTTATTATTCTGCTTTTTTACCGTTTCAGCCGGATTTGAATTACAATAATCCGGAAGTAAAAAAGGAAATGTTTGATATAGCAAGGTTCTGGCTTACCAAAGGTGTAGATGGTTTTCGTTTGGACATTATCAGTGCTATCTATGAAGATCCAACGCTTAAAAATAATCCTCTTAGTTTAAAAGTTGTCCCTTCTGATGAATCACTCACTATTTATTTTCAACATGAGAAAAATAATTTTCTGCAAGAAAAAAGTTTTGAGTTTGCTACTGAATTAAGAAGTGTGATTGATGAATTTTCAAGTCCTGATCGGTTTTTATTAGGGGAATCACATGGAGATGAAAATTTAATAAATAAATTTTGTAATTATAATGGCAAAAAAGGATTGAAAGCTGTGTTTTTATTTAAAGCTGTTTCTACACCTTTTAAAGCAAAAAATTATCGTAAAATGATAGTGAGGTTTGAAAATGCGTTTCAGGAACCACTCATTCCTACATTGGTTTTCGGTAATCATGATCGTACACGTGTTTTTACCAGGCTTGGCGAAAGTGTTGAAAAAGCTAAGCTATTGGCATTATTTCAATTTACTGCAAGAGGAATTCCTTTCACTTATTTTGGAGAGGAAATAGGAATACCCAGAGTAAGAATACCGATGAAACAAGGAAAAGATGCAACCGCTATTCAACATAAAAATCTTCCTCAGGTATTGGTGAACAGCTCTATTGAAACATTAAACCGCGATGAATGCAGAACTCCAATGTTGTGGAATGAAAAAACTAATTCTGGGTTTTGTAATGATACTGTAGTTCCTTGGCTCCCTGTAGCTGCAAACTACAAGGATATTAATGTTGAAAAACAATTAGCAAATCCTAACTCTCAACTAAATTTTTATAAAAAAATAATCTCTTTACGAAAAGAAATTTCAGCATTTCATAAAGGCAGTTTTGAAATTGCCGAAGACTTATGTACCGTACGTATATTGGCATATTACCGTATTGCTGGCGGGGAAAAATATTTGGTACTTC
>JAHEYA010000282.1 GCA_023251855.1 Bacteroidota bacterium | reverse complement strand
TTGCGCAAATCTGCGATATCTGCGGGAAAAAATAGTTATGAAATTATTTTATAGAAAACTTGGCTCAGGACAACCACTCATCATCTTACATGGGTTATTCGGACAAAGTGATAATTGGAATACACTTGCCAAACAATTTGCTGAACAAGGTTTTGAAGTGTATAGTGTAGACCTTCGTAATCATGGGCTTTCAGCTCATAGTAATGATTGGAGTTATCAGGTAATGGCTGATGATATTCTCAAATTGGTAAACGATACCGGTTTACAAAACATCATTTTACTTGGCCATTCAATGGGGGGTAAAGTTTCCATGAAATTTGAAGTTCATCATCCCGAAATAGTAGATAAATTAATTGTAGTTGATATTGCACCAAAGTATTATGCGCCCCACCATCAGAATGTTCTGAAAGCTTTAAATGCAGTCGATTTTAGTGTTGTGAAAACACGCAAAGAAGCAGAAGCTGTTTTGTCAGAATATATTACTGACTTAGGTACAAAACAATTTTTATTAAAAAATATTTATTGGAAAGAAAACGGTGCTCTCGATTGGCGTTTTAATTTAAAGGTAATCACTAAACAGATTGAAAATGTTGGCAAAACAGAAGTAACTGAACATGTTTGTGAAACACCGACTCTTTTTATAAGGGGCTCTAAATCAAATTATATTTTAGATGAAGACAGAAGTTTTATTCAAAATATTTTCCCTAACAGTGTTCTCGAAACTATTGTCGATTCAGGGCATTGGGTTCATGCAGAAAAACCAAAAGAGTTTTTTGATGTTGTGATGAAATTCATTAAATAATGCATCGTTCAATTTTTTCTACTAATATTCTCGCAATTTTTTCGTTGCTTTCAGCAGTCCAGCCACCAATGTGTGGCGATAAGATTACTTTATCACTCGTTATTAAATACTGAAAAGGCTCTGGAAGGTTTGTTAAATCAATATTTTCAAAGGATGTAGCTTCATACTCCAGCACATCTAAACAAGCACCCAGTATTTTTCCTGACCGTATATTTTTTACTAAATCGGCTGTATTCAGGCACTTCCCGCGGGCTGTATTGATGATATAAATATTTTTTTTGAATTTATTAATGAAGGCACTATCAATCAAATAAGTTGTTTCATCAGTTAGTGGGGTGTGTAAACTTACTACATCAGCTTTTTCAAAAATCTCATTAAGTGTGGTTTCAATAATAGTATCGGTTCCAAAACCGGTTTTGAATTTATCGTACACTAAAATCTTTACACCAAAACCTTTTAGCCGTTCTGCAAAAGCGCTGCCCATATTCCCATAACCAATAATACCAACAGTTTTTCCGAAAAGTTCAACTCCACGATTTCCTTCCCGTATCCATTTTCCTTCCCGCACTTCTTTATTTGCTTTACACAAATTATTAAAAAGCGCCAACAACATTCCAAACGTATGCTCAGCAACCGCATCCCTATTGCCTTCTGGCGCACTCAAGCATACAATGCCTTTGTTTTGAGCATATTCCACATCAATGTTTTCTAATCCTGCACCTGCACGCGCAATAAATTTTAGCTTGCTTGCCTTCTCAATAATTTCTTTTGTAATCTTTATTTTACTCCTGATAACAATCCCATCATACAGATGAATGTTATTAATGATTTCCTCTTTTGTCCATTGATAATTTAAATCACAGGTATGTCCTGATTTTTCAAGTGTTTCATGTAATAAAGGATGGCTGGAATCAATGAATAGAACTCTCATCTGATTTGATAAATTCTTGACCGAGAAAATTTGCGAAAATTTTTGGTAATATATTTAGGCTGAAAAAACGAAACTTATTTCAATCCCTTTTTTTTACGTTTTGCTCTTCTGCTTTCTCTGGGTTGTTTGGCAGTACTAAAACCATCACCATCTACGGTATATCCGCTTTTGCGATTGCTCCTGTAGGATGTTCCATTATCTTGTTGATTGGGATCCTTCTTTTTTTGGTCGAAATGACTCATCTGTCCCTTCTTGGTTTTTCCACCATGAAACATACGTGAGAAAAAACTACCCGATTTTTCGCTTCCTCCTTTACCTGCGAATTGAGCAAATGATATGCAAGAAATCCCGGTAAAGAATAACATTAAAAATAATTTCTTTTTCATGGATACAAGTGTAACGAAAAAATAAGAATAGAAAGCAAAATGTTGAAAAAATTTTTTAGGGCAAAAATTTTCGAAAAATTAATTTCGTAAAAGTACTATTGCCCATTATTCTTTTACAAGTCTTGTTTTCCAGCTTTTATTTTCTTGTTTTAGTGTCAAAGTATATACCCCACTCTCTAAATTTGAAATATCAATAATCCCTTTATCATCTATCTTCATGACCTGTTGACCAACTAAAGAATAAATTTCAATCGAATAATGTGTGGTTGGTTTTGAAAAAATTATGTGCACTGTGTTAGTGGAAGGATTCGGAAAAATAGATACGCCTTCCATATCCATACTTTCTTCAATCCTTGATGTGTAAGTTCTAATCCGCAAAAATAGTTTATATAAGCTACCTGCTTTTTTATGATAATACATTTTTGATTGATCAGTTGTTAATGTGGGTGCTTCAGGTATAAGTGGCGAGGCATAAATAATTATTGGCGGGCTGAATGGACTTGTTAAATCTGTTCTATAAGATACACAAATCTCAGATTGAGTAAGATTACTTTTTAATATCCTTGTAAAATAAAGCTCCATGCCATTTTTTGTGATGAAAGGTGCATAAACAACATAACTGGTGTCATTAATGTATTGCATCAGTACATCCGAATTACTTAATTTATTGAATGTGGAATCGTTTTGCTTTTGAGCTACTCCAAGTTTTGCTTCACAAGGTATTGGACCACAATTATTAAAATGAGCATTGCAGAAGTATAACAAGTTGCCAGTATAATTTATAGCAGCATCCATAATAAGCCAGCCCGGACTATTAATATAAAATGTTCCATGAACCCTGCTAATATTGGTTATATTACTTCCATTGAAAGTTCCATGAAAATAATTGTCGAACTGATTGGGATAGTTTCTTGTAGAAACCCAAAAAAAATGATTAGCTGAATCAGAAGAAGCAACTGCATCCAATCTTGGGTTCACTATTTGGTTTGCCCCGGAAAGCGCACCACTAAATGTAAATGTAGTATCATTTACACGTGTTGCATAAAAAAGACTTGTGGTAGTTCCGTTATTGATGCTATTGAAAAAAATATGGTTACCATCAGCTGATATGGATGGTTCCATAGCATCAAAAGTTAATCCGTTTATTGTTACCGGAATTTCGGGTCCAAATGTTGGAATGGGTTGTGAAATTATTTTTTGGGAAACAACTATGGATACTACTAATAAGAGATTTTTTTTACTCATTTTGTTTTGTTTTTCAAAATATCTTTCAAATTAGGTCTTAACCGGCTTTTATAAACCGAAAGACAATCTTCTTTTTTACGTCCTTTACGCAAAAATCTTTGTTCTTCAACAGGTAATGCTGCAATATGCATACATTCAGGAGTGCAGCAGCCTTTCATTTTTTCGGCACATTTTTCACATTGTATAAATAACAAGTGACAATCATCATTTGCACAATTCACATGAGTGTCGCATGGGGCGCCACATTGATGACATTGAGCAATCACATCATCAGTGATACGTTCACCAACGCGCTCATCAAAAACAAAATTTTTCCCAATAAATTTTGAGGTTAGATGCTCCGCTTTTATTTGTCGTACATAATCTATAATACCACCATGCAATTGATTCACATCTTTAAATCCATGGTGTTTTAAATAGGCGCTAGCCTTCTCACAACGCACACCTCCGGTGCAATACATAATTATTTTTTTATCTTTTTTATCTTTTAGTTCTTTGATAACGATCGGCAGTTCTTCACGGAAAGTATCTGCATCTGGGCACAGCGCACCAACAAATCGACCTACTTCACTTTCATAATGATTACGCATATCCACTACAATGGTATCGGGGTTTTCCATTGCAGTATTAAATTCTTTTGCTGTTAAATGATTGCCAACATTGGTAACATCAAAGGTACCATCATCCAAGCCATCCGCCACAATTTTATGGCGTACTTTAATTGTGAGCTTATAAAATGATTTACCACTATCCTCTACCGCAATTTTAAAGGGTACTTCCGCAAAACGAGGATCACTAAATAGATTTTTTTTGAAAACTTCCCAATTGTTTTCAGGCACACACATTTGTGCGTTTATGCCCTCGTGGGCAATGTAGATACGCCCTAAAATAGAAAGGCTGTTCCATTCAGCAAATAATTTGTCGCGAAGCTCCTGAGGATCATTAATAATAACGTAGCGGTAAAACGAAACAGTGATTCGTTTGAGAGATTCTTTCTGAATTCGTTCTTTTAGCTCCTTTTTGTTAACTCTGTTTTGCAATAACATAGTATCTGAGGGTTTAAAATACGTACAAAGGTAAGCTATTTAGTATGATCCGCC
>JAHEYA010000032.1 GCA_023251855.1 Bacteroidota bacterium | reverse complement strand
AATTGTAACTGTGGCAACACTAGTACAACTGCTAGCATCAGTAACTGTTATAGTATAAGTTCCGGCAACCATATTTGTGGCTATAGGCAAACTTCCACCATTTACTGTCCATAAATAAGTCAAATTACCGCTACCACCAGAGGCGGAAGCTGTTGCACTACCATTATTTCCACCATAACAGGAAACATTTGTTTGCGCAGTTATTGTTACTGTTGGGCCACCACCGGTATTAGTTATTGCTACTGAATCGGAAGAGGATGGGCAAGGTGAGTTGGAGATTGTCCACAGAAAAACAGCTGTACCAACGCCTAACCCAGTAACTGCACTTGTAGCAGATGCGGGAGTCGTAATTGTTCCGGTACCGCTTATCAAGGTCCAGATGCCTGTACCAACCGTAGGAGCATTGCCGGCCAATACGGTTGAATTACCGCACATAGTTTGATCCGGACCGGCAGTTGCAATAGAGCCGGCAGCCGGTTGAGTAATTATTATTGTTGTTGTTCCCGGACAATTATTGCTATCAAGAACGTTTAATGTATATGTTCCGGCTGCAAGACCAGTGAAACTTTGGGTTCCGGCAATATTATTAAATGTAGCAATTGTTGTAGTTCCTAATTTTAAAACATAATCCCATGGAGATGTGCCTCCCGTGGTTGAAGCACTAAAACTACCATTTGACTGACCAAAACAGCTATCATTAACAATGTTTACAGCAGTAACGGTTAGCGGAGGACAAGTGTTTGAGCAAAGCTGTAAAGATGCCAAACTGCTGATTTGTATGCTATCTCCGGCAGAGTCAATTATTAAAATTGGGAAAGTTGTAGGTGTAACGGTTGTTCCTGTAGCGAAGCTTGTCCATGTAATCACATTTACTGCACATCCCGGAGGAATAGTACATCCGAAGAAACAGGCCGTACAATTTTGAGTTGTTGTTTGTGTGTACCAAGTGTATGGCCCTGCACCTGCCGAAACAGTAATATTTCCATTTGTTTCCTTACAGGCAATTAAAGCAACACAACCACTTACAACAATGCTGAGTGTATCATTACCGCAACCCGCAATGGAATAAATAATATTATGAGTTCCGATACCAGCCACAGAGGGTGTAAAAACACCTGTTGAAGCGTTAACCCCCGGTCCACTCCATGTTCCGCCACTTAAAGCTGCTGTTAATGTAACAGGGGCAGTTGAGAGACAAAAAGGGCCTGCAGGATTAATCGCAGAACCACAACAATTTACTTTTATTCTGATCGAATCACTACCACAAGGAAGGGTATAAATAATAGTATGGAGACCTACTCCGGCAGTGGCTGGATTAAATACACCTGAACTGTTAACACCTACACCACTCCATGTACCACCCGGAGTAACCGGTGTTAAGGTAACCGGGGCCTGATTGGTACAATAGGGTCCAACAGGACAAACAGTAGCATCACAGCAGAATAAAATCATAGGATCACAAGAAGACATGTTGATAGATTGAACATATCCAACTCTAGAAGCATTTGAACTATTTCCTGTGGCACCGGCAACAATAACATTACCACTATAACTAACAGCAACATCATACACTCTGAATGGTAAAGTAACAGAGCTAATCACGCTTAGATTAGCATCATATTTAATAACGGCATTGCCTGAGCCAACATACACATTACCACAACTATCAATATCAATTCCACTATTACCTGCTTGATTTAAACTTCCGCTGGAAATACTGATACCTCCAGCAATTGCAGCACTAGTTATAATAGCACCTGTTGTAAGCGAACGTTTCTGGATGGTTGTACCATTTTGGGAATACACAAAATATCTATTTGCCCGTATTGAACACATACCAGCGTTACCATTGCTAGGACGATAATTTTCGCATTTGTATGAAAAAGAATAACCATCGTTAATATTAAAAATGCTACCGTTAGGACATGCAGAAAAATCTTGATCGATACACCCAATTGTATCTAAGGTGAGGAAATAATATTTGGCATTACGTGAAGATGTTATTGATCTTACTTCTTCGCCATCAGTTACCGGTAATCCAAACATGGTAGTAGTACGGGAATACCCAACTATTTTTGTGCTTGTTACAGCTCCGGAACTTGGATTTATGTCGAATATGGCTCCTCGTATAGCAGGAGGAATTCCGGGCAATCCATGAGTTCCTCCAACAATCAATTTGGTTTGGTCGCAGTTAAAAGTAATATTCCAATATTCATCAATAGATCCGCCTGTGACATTGTAAACCATTGAACCACTTGTATTAATTTTTTGCAATGCGGCAGTAGAGCCATCGGTTACATAACTATTTCCAGCCAAATCTGTTGCCATAGTTCCAAGCCAGTCGGTAGCAGTATCCCAGGGTGTATTGTAGGTCCATTGCATAGTACCTGCCGAATTATATTTTCTTAATCTCAATGGCGCATCACCACCGATAATATAAACGTTGCCTGCTCCATCTTTCTCACATTCCCATACGCAGTTTGAGTTGGACATAGTAGGAGTTTGAACCCAGGGGTCAATGATAATGGTTCGTTGTTGATTGTTTGTTGTTTGTGGTTCGTTAAACTTAAATGAAATGATATTATTTTTTAATTCAAAAGATGATTTGATATTTTCACCGCCTAAATAAAATGTGGTTGGAGCGTGTTCAATGATGTCACCAAATAAAGTAGAAATGTGTAGATCCCCATTTTTATTAAGTTTCACCTTTTTACCATAATTCATTTTAACTTTTGAAATATCGGCTCCGGGATGCAGTATTAGGGAGTATTTAATTCCTTTTTCAGGATGAAAAATATATTCTACATCAATGTTGGGATAAAGATTTTTATAAAGCAGTTTTTTATAGGCTTTAATGAAATTAACGTTTTTGAGGGCTGCTCCTTTTTCTTTAAAAGTGTAGCTATAGTATTCCTGAGCTAGATCCTGAGCTATTATTTCTACTTCCGGATTTGAGTTTTCCCAAGTAAAATTTACAGCATCCATGTTATATTCTACTTTTTTCTCCGCAGCCTCGTGCTTTTTCCAGTCCTCTATTGTTTTAAAAACTTTTTTTCTCTCTCTTTCCTCTTCTCTTTCTTCCTTGTCTTTTTGTTTGGCTTCTATAAAACTATAAATTACACCATTTGAGGTAAAATAGATCATATTCGAACCGTTGTCGAAGGCATACAAAACGTTTTGTTCAGGATCGTAAGTGTGAAACTGCCCTTTATTTTCTATAAAAACTTTAGGGTTTTCATTGTTTGAAGACCATTCTTTATTTGCACTGATGGCTTGTATTGAGGGGAAGGTGGCAAAAATAAAAATTGATAAAACAGATACAAAATGATAATAGTTTTTTTTCATTGGGTCTTGTTCTATGTTATTACTCAAAAAAAATGAATACCAAATATAAGTTAAATAGTTTTAAAATACTAGTGAAGAGTGTTTCTATGAGAAGGAAGTTGCTTCGGTTTTTTAAAAACTTATTTACACCAACAAGTTGGTTTTTTGTGGAATTTTATTCTGTTTTAATTGTGATTTACAGAAAAAGAACGCGAGAATAATTCAGAAATTTTTTTATTTTTTTATATAATTCAAAACCCCTTGAAAATAAGCCTCGGCAACTTGCTGAACCCTCTCGTTTTTAGTTTTGTCGCTTTCTTCATTTAAAGCTTTAGACTCGTTAATATTATCCTGATACAAAGTTTCACCGTATACCAGTGTGCCATGAATGTATCGTGTTAATTGAAGATTCCGACAATATACACCTGCTTCGGGAGTTGCCAAACAGCCCTCCATTAAATAATCGGCATCTTTTATTTTTGCTGTTTTAACATTCAAATTTTTTTCAAAACTTTTAACCATTGATGAACTTAATAAAATTGACTGTTCTATATCCTTACTCACAAGCAGTCTCAAAAATTCAAAACGTTTTTCGGGGGTTGACAGATCATCCTTCATAAAAGCACCTCCAACAAAAGTCATATTGAAATTTTTATTGGCCGGCTTTGTCCACCCTGTATTGTTTTCATCAACATTATAATGAATGATAATAGTAAGATCGGGGTTATAATTATTGATAATCTCCGCTCTTTTTGCTAGTTCAACATCTTTAAATATTACTCTGAACTTATCTCGTTTACTGGCTTTGGGGCTATAGAAGAATTTTTTTTGACTGAGTGTTAATTTTCCAACTGTAAAAAGACTATCCACTGTGGATTTATAATTTGTTTCCAGCCACTTATCGAATGTTACTCCGAAAGCAGTACCGTTATTGAATTTTCGCGTTAGTAAAACTTCGGCACCTTGGGCTTCTAATTTAGCTTTTAATAATTTTGCTGTGGCGAAAGTGAGCATGCCTTCTGCAATTTCAATTGAATCTTTTAATCCCTGATCGTTAACACATTGAAGTGTTAAACACTTTTTTTCAATATTCCCCATTTCCATATCACCTGCTATATGACCGGCATCAATGGCTATTTTTAAGCCTTTCAGAGAAACTTTACCAAATTGACCGACAGTTGAGGGAGAAGAATTTCCATTCCGACAAGGAATCATTTTATTAAAATCACCTTTTTTGTAAGTTTCATATACCTGTTGAACAGAACAATTTTTTAAGTACAAATTAAATTCATCCAGCTTGTCCCAGCTAATATGAAATTCTGAACTTTCTTTCAATTTACTTTCTGGTGAGTCGTATATGCTAATTCCATTGGTTTTGATGGCATAATAAGGTGTTAATATTTTTGATTTGTCGAGATAGCTTTCCACTTTTTTAGAGTACTGTTTTATTTTATTTGCTGTTGAAGAGTCTTGTGCAATGCAATTAGCAACTGCAAATAAGAGCAAGAAAGTGAGTGAAGTATTTATTTTAAAAACTAAATTCATTGTTACAGTTCGTTTTTTAAACTATGCAATTTCTTTGTAATAATTTTTTCTACAAATTTCCTTGTTGACCTCATCCCCAACCCTTCTCCAAAGGAGAAGGGAGGTAGCATTTAAGAGAATTTCATTTGTAATTTGAACCTATGTACTTCTTATGAATTGTGGTTAAGTCATAATTATTTCAAAATTGGACTCAACGCTATGATTGCATCATCAATGGATTTAATGTTTTCGAATGATAGAGAAAGTTTATCATTGGTCTCTTTCATTTTACAAATCCGTGCATTTGTTTGAACAAACTTTAATACCTTAGTAAATGTTTCACTTTGATAATAAGGTGAATTTTGGTTCTGAATAAAATATCCAACCAAACGATTATTCTTCAACAATAATTTTTCAAGTCCCATCTCCATTGCTAACCAACGTAAACGAATAGTATGAATTAATTCAATTGCTTGTTCAGGTACCGGTCCAAAACGGTCGTGGAGATTCGTTTCAAACTGATTTAGTACTGACTCATCTTTTGCATCATCTAATTCGCGGTATAAATTTAATCGTTCGGTGATATTATTTACATAGTCATCCGGAATTAAAATTTCCATATCGGTATCAATATTACAATCATTTACGTATGTTGTATAAATGTTTCCTGTATATTTATGAGAGCCTCCAACATCAGTGGTTCTAAGTTCTTCATGCTCTGCTCGTAATTCAAGAATAGCTTCATTCAATATTTTTTGATACATCTCAAATCCGATTTCATTGATAAAACCACTTTGTTCTCCGCCTAATAAATTTCCTGCACCACGTATATCAAGATCGCGCATAGCAATATTGAAGCCACTTCCAAGGTCAGAAAATTCTTCGATTGCTTTCAAACGTTTTCGAGCTTCGGTAGTAAGCAATGAAACAGGAGTGGTGAGTAAGTAACAAAATGCTTTTTTATTTGTTCGACCAACGCGTCCGCGCATTTGGTGTAGATCACTTAATCCAAAGGTATGAGCCTGATTGATGAGGATGGTATTTGCATTTGAAATATCAAGTCCGGATTCGATAATGGTGGTAGCAACAAGTACATCATATTCTCCTTCAACAAAACCCATCATTACTTCTTCGAGTTTATCTCCTTCCAGCTGTCCGTGACCAATTGCAACTTTTACATCCGGACAAAGGCGTTGAATCATTCCGGCAACTTCCATAATATTTTGAACCCTGTTATGTACAAAAAATATTTGTCCACCACGAGATGTTTCAAACATAATTGCATCACGAATAATTTCTTCATTGAATGTATGAAGCTCTGTTTGTACGGGATATCGATTAGGCGGAGGTGTACTGATAACGGACAAATCACGAGCTCCCATCATAGAAAATTGCAAGGTACGGGGAATAGGAGTTGCAGTAAGAGTGAGCGTATCTAAATTAGTTTTGAACGTTTTTAATTTATCCTTTACCCCAACACCAAACTTTTGTTCTTCATCAATAATCATTAAACCCAGATCTTTAAATTTTACATTTTTACCAACAATACCGTGGGTTCCAATCAAAATATCTATTTCACCTTTTTCTAATCTTTCCAGAGTTTCTTTTTGCTGTTTAGCCGATTTGAAACGATTGATATAATCAACTTTACAAGGCAAATCTTTTAAACGTTCTTTAAATGTTTTATAATGCTGCAATGCAAGAATGGTAGTAGGTACAAGTATTGCAACTTGTTTACTATCACACACTGCTTTAAATGCAGCACGAATTGCAACTTCTGTTTTTCCAAAACCTACATCGCCACAAACGAGCCTATCCATAGGCCATTCACTTTCCATGTCTTTTTTTACATCAGCAGTTGATTTTATTTGATCAGGGGTATCTTCATAAATAAAAGAGGCTTCCAATTCATTTTGCATATAATTATCGGGACTGAATTGAAAACCTTTTAAAGCCTTTCGTTTAGCATATAACTGAATTAAATCAAATGCTATTTCTTTAACTTTTTTCTTTGTTTTTTGTTTTAATGTTGCCCAGGTATTTGTGCCGAGCTTATTCACTTTAGGCTCTGCTCCTTCCTTTCCGGAGTATTTAGCAATACGATGTAGGGAATGAATGCTGATATTCACTATATCATAATCTTTATAAACCAATCGAATTGTTTCCTGAGTTTTTCCATTTACTTCAATGGTTTCCAATCCACCGTAACGACCAATTCCATAATCTATATGAGTTATATAATCTCCCGGATTCAACCCTTTCAGCTCTTTGAGCGTAAGTGCTTCGTTTTTTTTATTGAAACTATTTTTTAATCGAAAGCGATGATAACGGTCAAAAATCTGATGATCAGTATAACAAGCTATTTTTAGATCATTATCAATAAATCCTTCATGGATAGAGAGGAGCAATGGTGTAAAAAGAAGCCCCTGCTCCCCCTTGGGGGAGTTGGAGGGGGCTATATCCTCAAAAATTTTGTATAAGCGTTCGATCTGTTTTGCTGTATCTGAAAAAATAATATTTATAAATTTATTGCGGACATTGCCGTGGAAATTATCATTCAGAAAATTAAAATTTTTATTAAAACCTGGCTGAGGAGAAAAGTTATAACTAATAGTTTGAGTGGGTGCCAATGAAAAATGGTTACCAAATTCAACTAATGGAAACAATAAAACCTGTTTTGTAAATGTATCTTTATCAATATATAATTCGCGAGGTTCAAGCTGTTCAATCACTGAATCCAGCTTTTTGAAAGAGGTTTCGGCAAGTTCAAATGCCTTTTCAATACGATCGGATGTCAATTGGAAATGTTTAAACCATACAACAGAATTTTCCGGAATAAATTCAAAAAAAGTTTGCCGACTTTCCTGAAGTAGCTTTGTTTGAATGTTCGGGATGATTGTACAATATGTTAATTTTTGAATGGAGAGTTGTGAAATAGAATCAAAACTTCGAATTGAATCAACATCATTTCCCGAAAATTCAACACGGTATGGATTATCATTTGAGAATGAGAATATATCTACAATACCCCCTCTGATTGAAAACTGACCTGGTTCTAATACATAGTCCACTCTATCAAAAGCATATTCAGTTAAAACTTCTGAAATAAAATCAATAGAAATTTTTTCACCTTGTTTTAAGGTTAATGTATTTTTTGTAAGATTTGTTTTGGTAACCACTTTTTCAGAAAGTGCTTCGGGGTAGGTGATAATGCAATACCTCAGCCCCATCCCCTCTCCAGGAGGAGAGGGGTGATTTAATTTGTTCAATACTTCGGCACGCAATAAAATATTTGAATTATCAATATCCTCATGCTGATAGGGCATACGATAGGATGCAGGAAAAAACAATACATTTTCTTCGCCTATTAAATTTTCAAGGTCATTAAGAAAATATGCAGCTTCTTCTTTATCTGCAAGGATTAATAAATTGGTTTTGTTACTGCTTTGATAGGCTGCTGCTGCTATAAATGAAGCACCCGAACCAATTACACCTTTTAACTGAACGTGCGCAGCGCTCCCTTTCAATTCATTTGTTAATAATGAATTTTGTGTGGATTCATTGTACTTGCGTAAAATATCTTCTTTCGTCACTATATTTTCCAGTAGCCACTAAAGGGATCCTCTAAAAACTGTTCACGCAGAGTTCGCAAAGGGTTTCGCAAAGTTCGCGATTTGTTTTCTCTGCGTTCTTTGCGTTTTTCATTTCTTGACGATTCTTTGCGTGAAACATTTTTCGAGTTTTTAGAGGTGTCCTAAAATAATTGTTTATATTTGTAATGGCTAAAGAGTTTAACGCTTACAAATCTCATCCCATGATGGGTGATGCCAGTACTGGCACGGGGGCGTTTGGATTTTTTAGCTTTTTTTTATTCCTCTTCGTAAAGATTAATTACACTGCCGTACTTGTCTTTTAAAGCATCGAAATATCTATTTTCGCCTTTTAATAATTTACGCTGTACCGCCCACATCAAATAATCAATAATACTAAGTTCGGGCATTTCGCAACTCGGCACAATCTCCAAAGTATATTTTATTTTCTGCTCAGAGTTTAAAGCTTTTTTAACTGCCTCCTCAAAACGATGGATAGAGTTATTTCCGCGTTGAGATAAATAAAGATTGTAGTCTTTTGTAGTGTCCGTTAATAATTCTTTTAGCAGGTGATGTAAAACATCGAAATAAAATTCGCTAGGATTGTTATTGTGTTTACGATTAAATATGTTGAGATTCTTTTGGGCAACTACAATGTGTGCTTTAAAACCAGGAAGGACTCGTAACATTTCGAAAAACTTTGCCCTTACTTCGGGATGATCAGCACGCGCATGAACATACCATCCTTTTTGATTATTAACTGAAGGAATTGAATTGTACATTTTATCGGCTTTAATATTTTCAATAAACGAAATAACAGCTTTTCTTAATGCTTTACGGTTATCCGTTTGAATTAAACCGATTATTAAATACGGCTGAAATCCCTCTGTTCCAACCAATAATTTATTTCGGTTTGCAAAGAAAAAGGGATCCCCGCTCTCATCTATAAATAAATATGACTTCATAAATTAAACCCGAATCAATTAAAATTGTAATGCAAAATACAAATTAAATTAATGCTTAAACAAAAACCTAAAATGTATGATAGGCGAAGGAATTTTTTAAAGCGTTAAAGATTTAATAGACCTCTTGCGTAAGTTATTGCAGTTAAAAAAATTTGCCACAAAGTCACTAAGACACCAGGGAACACAAAGAATTTCTTAGTGAAACTTTGAGGCTTCGTGTCTTCGTGGCATAAAAAATTTCACTTACGCAAGAGGTCTAATGCAATTGACAGGGAGCAAAAATCACACTTATGCTAAGCTTATCTGCTAAATCCTGAATTGTACAATTAGAATTTTCCCAAATCATTTTTAAAATTCCCTCTTCATTTACTCCCAACCTTTCTCCCAACTTTCTCCCAACCTATCTGGGTAGTTTTCTGGGTAGTTTTCTGGGTAGCTTTCTGGGTAGTATTTCCGAAGGAATAAATCGCACAAAGTAACGAAAAGAAGATGAAAGCATTATTGTAGGGCAACTATTTTTGGTGAGCGTAAATCAATAATCAAAATCCAACAACTCTGGCAGTTTAATATCAAAAGCATCCGCAAATTTTTTCAAAACATCTATTCCGGTGCTCTGCGAGCCCGCCTCAATTCGTATAATCTGCTCTCTTCTTATTCCAACTTCGAATCCAAGTTGGTCTTGAGACATTTCGTTTTCCTTTCGAATGCCCTTGATTCTTTTTCCAAGGGCTTTTAAAAATTTCTTATCCGGCTTTTTCTTCACATACCAAAATTCGATACTAAAAAAAATTGTTAGTTACTTAAAAGTAACATATCAGTTTTTTTTATATTTTTGTTATATGTCAAAATTCAATGACGGTTAAAAAATAATCAAATCCTTAAAAATCAAATCAAATGAAAAAAATAATTTTACTATCAGCAATTGCGCTGTACTCAGTTACTGCGTTTGCCCAGAAAGGAAGTATCAAAGGTTCAATTGTAGCAGGAGTAAATGTTGCTATTCCGGTGGGAGCCGAAGTTACTGGGGCTCGAGCCGATATAACAACATCTGAAACGAATGCTCAAAAAAATGGCGGGACTTATTCCGGTAGCATAACTCCGCTCATCGGGATTCATCTTGGTGGGACTGTTTTTTATTTTATTACCGATAAAATTGCAGTCGGAAGCGGAGTGATTTTTTCTCAAAGAGGGTATAAAATTAAAACCAGTAGTGAATATCCAAAAACTTTTCAATATGGTAATCCCAGCCAAACATTTGCTTATTCAACAAAATCAAGTAGTTCTGAAGTATGGCATTATAATTATATGGACATACCGATAACAGGTAAATTTTATCTGTCCAATAATTTTTATATTAACCCGGGGTTGCAGTTTTGTCTTTTGGTTTCCGACTGTTGGACAGGCGAGAGCGAGGATGCTGTTATTGATACTACGCCCAGTCCTCCGGTTGTGAAATCTACCACCACCACCACTACCGGTGGCGCATACGGCAAAGGATTACTTATAGGTTTTCAATTGGGTGCTGGAGTCAGCGGTAAAAAAATCGGATTCAATTTTGGCATTTCAAAAACAGGTAGACCAGCTATATTTGGATTATATGGATACCAAAATCTCACCTTACAGGCCGGCTTAACCTATTCTTTTGATTTAAAAAAGGGGAAATAATAAAATATGCAAATAAGGAAACAATTCTAACACAATAAAAAAATGAAAACAAAAATTTTTCTCATCATATTTCTTGCTCTGGGAGCGGGAAGTATTGTTGCGCAAACGTTACCTTATGTTGTGGTTAATGGGACATCTGGTAATCTAAATATTCGCTCCTCTTCACCTTGCACTACATCTCCTGTTGTAACAACATTGGCGTATAATTCTAAATTAGTAGGTTCTGCGATAACAAATGCATCATGTGGGTATGATTGGTTTACAGTTGATATTCCACTTACAAGCACACCTTCTACCACATACTATGGAGCTAAAGGAAGCAATTTCTTAATAGATGATGCGGTTACAGCTTATGTTCAAGTTTATAATACTGGAGGTACGGGACTATTTGTACGAACAATCCCGGGTGGAAGCAATGTTACTATTAGCGGAGTAAATGCAAAAATTTGGGATGGACAAAAATTTGCTGTAACTGGAAATACTCAAGTTTATGGGGGTTATACGTGGTACGAAATCCATTTGACAAATAATTGTAGTCAAATAATAGGGTGGGCAAGCGGACAGTATTTAAATTATTATCCTGGGCAACAATGCACACCTCCAACTGCGAATTTCAGCTTATCTCAAACCACTATCACACAAGGCACAACCATTACTACAACAAATAATTCAACGGGAAGCCCAACGCCCACCTACTCGTGGTCTGCATCGCCTTCAAATGGAGTTTCATTTTCTCCAAACAACACTTCAACTAATCCTACTATCACTTTCGCAAACAGCGGGATTATTACGATTACTCTTACTACAACTAATTCATGTGCTCCTGGCACAGACAATTATAGCATTAATACAATGGTTTGTGTATCGCCAACAGCAAGTTTCACAACTTCTCCAACGAGTACTACCCAGGGTGGAACAATTACAACAACAAATAATTCAACGGGAGATCCAACACCCACTTAC
>JAHEYA010000281.1 GCA_023251855.1 Bacteroidota bacterium | reverse complement strand
CACTGATTTTCCCTCAGCAAATTCTATCGGATTTCTGCAGAACAACGGTTCCGGCACCTTAAGTTGGATTCCCGGGAACTCTGGAACAGTTACTTCTTTTGCTTCCGGAAATTTATCCCCGTTGTTCACCACATCAGTTGCAACCCTAACATCCTCGCCCACCATGTCCTTTACTTTATCAAATGCTTCAGCATACACCATTTTGGGTAATAATACAGGTGGAAGTGCAGTACCAACTTATTTTCCTCCGCTTTTGGAATCGGCTCTTTTTAAAGATCAGGGAACAACAAATACTGTACTGCATGGCAACGCATCAGGTAACCCATCTTGGGGACAAATTGTTAATGGAGATATCGCACCCGCCACCATTGACCTTACCACAAAAGTTACCGGTGTTTTACCACTTGCAAATGGCGGCACGAATGCCAGCTTAACCGCCACCTTTGGGGGAGCGGTTTATTCCACTTCTTCCGGAATGGGAATTACCGCAGTTGGTACCCCAGGACAAGTATTGACTTCAAACGGAGCAGCCGCCCCCTCGTGGACATCACCGGGAGCCCTTGGAATTAGGTGGGATCAGATTGCCGCACCAACCGCCAATTTGACCCTCTCACATGGTAGTAATATTACGGCTTTCAGTTTTGATGGTCTTACAGGTGCTAATGCAAATGCATTTGCATTATCCTCTTCGTCCACAACAGGAACTGCAAGCAGTTCATCAAGATTGCTTAATCTTTCAAGAACGGGAGCGAATGCAAGTTTGGCTCATACCGCCTATGGAATTTATTCAACAGTTACGAATACCAATGCTACCAGCGGAACCAACATTGCAGGATATTTTTCTGCTTCGGGGGCTACCACAGGAAACTACGCAGCCATTTTTGATCAGGGTAATGTGGGTATAGGAACAACCGCACCTGCAACTGCTTTGGATGTTTACAGTAAATTTCAAGTGGACAATAACGGTAACATTGTTAAGTTAAATAATGTTACCACTAATTTCCCATCTGCCAATGCTGCCGGTTTCTTGCAAAACAACGGCTCCGGTACTTTAAGTTGGGTGGCCGGAAATTCCGGTACTGTTACTTCTGTGTCTGTAGTAAGTGCAAATGGTTTGGCAGGCACTGTAGCATCCGCAACCACCACACCAGCTATTACACTTTCAACCACTATTACAGGAATGTTAAAAGGAAACGGAACTTCAATTTCAGCAGGAGTTGCAGGTACCGATTTTGTTTCTCCTAATGCTTCCATTACTGCTGGAACAAACACCAAAATAACGTATGATAGCAAAGGACTTGTAACAGCCGGCTCATCGGCAGTATTGCAATCGGCAGATTTTGCAAATCAGGGAACAACAACAACTGTTTTGCATGGTAATGCAGGAGGCAATCCATCTTGGGGACAAATTGTTAACGGAGATATCGCACCCGCCACCATTGACCTTACCACAAAAGTTACCGGAGTTTTACCGGTTGCCAACGGAGGAACAGGTGCATCTACATTATCTTCAAATTCCATCTTACTTGGAAATGGGACTTCGGCAATTTCTGCTCTCACCCTAGGAACAGCAAATCAGTTACTGGGAATGAATTTGGGAGGAACAGCCCATGAATATAAAACATTGAGCGGGACAGCTAATCAGATTTCAGTAACCTTTCCATCTGCTGGGGCAATTTTGCTTTCCACTCCCCAGGATATTCATACGGTAGCGACCCCAACATTTGCAGGTTTAACTTTATCCACTACTCCTCTTGGATTAAGCAGTGGCGGAACCAATGCAAACTTAACTGCCGTAAATGGCGGTGTAGTATGGAGCAATACTTCGCAAATGCAAATAACCGCTGCCGGAACAAGCGGACAAGTTTTAACTTCCAACGGTGCTGCCGCTCCTTCATGGACTTCACCTGGTGCGCTTGGAATAAGATGGGATCAAATTGCAAATCCAACTACTAATCTTTCTCTTTCCCATGGAACAAACACTACTACCATGAATACTTCAGTAACAACTGACGCTTTCTTATCTATCACCGGAACAGCAGTTACTTCAGGACAACTTCAAAATATTTCTACATCAGGAAACTCTTGGACTGGAAATGGAACTAGCAACGGACTGTTAACTATTACATCTTCTTCCAACGGTGGTGCAGGAGTTAGCTCCTCTGTTTTATTTAGGTTGTTACGTACCGGTACAAATTCTAATAATACACATACTGCCTATGGAATTTATTCGGAAGTTTTAAATACCGGTGGTTCAAGTACAAATGTTGGGGGTTACTTTTCTGCCAACTCAGCAACCAATAACTACGCAGCCATCTTTGATCTGGGTAATGTGGGAATTGGAACTACAATTCCGGCTGCTAAATTGGAAATCAACTCAACAACTGATGGTATTTTAATTCCAAGGATGACCTCTGGTGAAAGAGCATCCATTGCCGGTGGTTCCCCTCCTAATTCCTTGCTTGTTTATGATACTGGTCAAGAAGGTTTCTATTATTATAATTCTTCTGAGACACCTCCGGCTTGGGAAAGAGTTTCGGGATCTATGTGCCCAAGCGGATATGAGAAAGTTAACGAAAAATATTGCATTCAAAATGGTGAAAATTCTAACGGGAATCTTTCTTTTTGGAGCGCAAGTTCAAAGTGTATTGAAAATAATTCCAGATTATGCGCAATGAGCGAATGGGTTTATGCTTGCCAAAATGTTGGATCATTAACTGACAAGACTGGTAATTACGAATGGGTTGAGTTTGGTGGTGTTAACAGTAGTCACACAGTAGGTAATGCCAGTTGTACCGATACACAAATTGAGTCATTTTCTACGGCTAAACCTTTCCGCTGCTGCTTCTCAAGATAATCTTTCACCTAATTAAATTTTAAAATTCATTTTAAGATGAAAAAAATGCCAATGTTGTTAAAACCGTTCCTGCTGGGAGCGGTTTTTTTTATTTCTTATATTTCAATTTTTGCACAAGGCACCTGGGTGCAAAAAGCTAATTTTGGGGGTACCGGAAGACAATTAGCAGTTGGCTTTTCTATTGGAACCAAAGGATACCTTGGAACAGGATATGATAATTCTTACAAGAAGGATTTTTGGGAATGGGACCAGATAACTAATTTATGGACGCAAAAAGCTGATTTTGGAGGTGCCGCAAGGCAAAATGCAGTTGGGTTTTCCATCGGCAACTTAGGATATATTGGTACAGGTCGCACTTCCAATGTTTATTATAAGGATTTCTGGGAATGGGATGGAGACATTCTCTCGCCTACCTATAATACTTGGACACAAAAATCTGATTTTGCTGGAGGAATTAGGAATAAGCCTGTCGGATTTTCTATTGGTAACAAAGGGTATATTGGAACTGATAATAATAATAGCTATTATAATGATGATTTCTGGGAATGGGATCAGGCAACAAATATATGGATTCAAAAAGCTGATTTGCCAACTCCTCACCGCAATGAATCAGTTGGTTTTTCTATAGACAAAAAAGGATATATTGGAACTGGAAATGATGGCACATACAAAAAGGACTTCTGGGAATGGGATCAAGCGACCAATGTTTGGACACAAAAAGCCGATTTTGGTGGAGCAGCAAGGAGTTTGGCTATTGGTTTCTCGATAGGCTCCAAAGGATATATCGGAACTGGATATGATGGCACTGGTCTCAAAAAGGACTTCTGGGAATGGGACCAGGCGACCAATCTATGGACACAAAAAGTCGATTTTGGTGGAACAGCAAGATATAGATCAGTTGGTTTCTCCATTGGTACAAAAGGATATATTGGAACTGGATCTGGAAATTTATTAAAGGATTTCTGGGAATATAACTCTTGCCCGGTAAACATAAACTTTACCCAAACCAATGTAAGTTGTTATGGAGGCAATAATGGAACGGCAACCGCAAGCCCCAATAATGGCACTGCATCATTCAGTTATAACTGGAGCAATGGACAAACTACGGCAACAGCCAATAACCTTTCTATAGGTACATACACAGTTACAGTAACTGATGCAAATGGGTGCACAGGTACAGCAAGCACAACCATTACCCAACCCACCGCAATAACAGCCAATGCTACAGGTACCAATGTGAGTTGTAACGGAGGCAGCAACGGAACCGCAACGGTTTCGTCAGGCGGAGGCACAGGTGCATTCACTTTTTTATGGAGCAATTCAGCCACCACTCAAAGCATTTCATCATTAACTGCAGGTACCTATACGGTAACCGTTACAGATGCCAATGGTTGCACAAAAACAGCATCCTACATAGTTACGCAACCAGCAGTTTTAACGGCATTTACCACAGTGGCTACCTGTGGAGGCAGTGCAACGGTTACGGCCAACGGAGGCACCGCCCCTTATTTTTATAACTGGAGTAGCGGGCATAATACAGCAACTGTAAACAATCTTTCACCGGGCACTTACAATGTAACGGTAACAGATAATAAAGGATGTGTGGCCACTTCAAGTGCAACAATTATTGT
>JAHEYA010000280.1 GCA_023251855.1 Bacteroidota bacterium | reverse complement strand
AATACCCGTTGGACGTTACGTCCCGCTGCGCCCGTTCAAATTTTATGAAGATGAAAAAAATAAAATTACTAACTCTTATTTTTGCAACAGTGATGCTTATTACTTCTTGTCGTAAAGATAAAGGCATAGAAAACAACGATTCTTTTTCTATTGAGAACACTACCTATAAACCACTAACAATTTCTTGTGGTCCAGGCAGCAATTATTGGAGGATTGACGCAAATTATCAGGTTGGTAATACGGGTGTAGGCATTCGTGTTTACCTACCTGGAACCACAAGGTCGACTTCATCAGGAACTTTTGCTTTACAATCTGATTATACAAATTTAACACTTGGAAATGCTTGTATAAAGGGCACTTACGCTTTTTGGCAAAATCCCTCAAAATACTATTCTTCAATTTCTGGTCAATTAAATATATTTATTACTAACAATGGAAAAGTTCATGCTGTATTTAACAATGTGCCTGCAAAGGATGATAATGATAGCACTAAACTTGTTAACCTTGCAGGTGATATAACTTGTCATTAATTCAAAAAAAATAAAAATTATTAAATCAATTTTTATCAGCGTTATTCTGTTATTCAGTATTGCCCCGTTGAGCGTTGCGTCCCGCTACGCTCCATTTAATAAGTCCTCCGGGCTGCTACCCTTGGTAGTATTTTTACTTCTTTCAATTATGCGCAAGGCTTTATTGTAAGCTCTTCTTTTCGCTTTTTAAAGTATTCTAAAATTTCCGCTTTAGTCATCTTAGATAACTTATCGCTTAGTTTGTCTCTTTGTTGACGCATAAAATTTACAGCATCAAATTGTTTTTCAGTCGGCTTCATATTTTTCAAATTCTCTTGGTGAACGTATTTCTAATTGTTTATACCCATTTTTAATGTTGATTGAATTATAACCTCGAATTCTTTGAACGTTTACAATATGTTTGAAGTTCCAACTAACCAAAAAATCTGCACGGTTTATGGTCGCAAGAGCAATATGTAAACAGTCAGCAAAACTTGTTTGTCCAACTACCTTTTCCGCTACGTATTCAGTTGCAAGTTCAACAGCTTCATCTGTGGTGTCGATAAATTCGGTGCTATTTGTTTTGATACCTTTTACGAAATCTTTAATTTTCTCAGGGGCGTTCTCCAGCTCATCCTGTGTAACAGTTGAGAATAATAAAGTAAATTCATTACTTTTCAATCTGTCAAATAATGAAATGGTGTGTTTAGCAAACTCTTCGTCAAAGTACCCACCAAATACAGATGTATCAATATAAATTCGTTGTTTCATTTACCAAAGTTACAAAAAAATTTGAGTCTATTAAAGCCCTCCGAACTACTATTCTTTGGACAGAATTCGTGATTTCATCACCCAAATGATCAATTTATCATCTTTCCCAAGAAATAACAGAACCAATTTTACATTTTTAATTTATTGGTAGGTATTGCGAATTCAAATCAGGCATTAGGTTATATTTGCATAAAAAAAATCTCGATGAACAACTGGCTAAAACAACCGATAATTTTAAAAGGAGAAATGGTTGATCTTATTCCAATGGATACAACCCATTTTGATGAACTACTTGTACTTGCTAAAGACAAAAGGATATGGGAGTTCTACCCTACTGATGGTTCTAACACCGACAAATTTTTAACTGCTTATAAAAATGCCTTAATAGAAAGAGAAAAAGGAAATCATTATCCTTTTGTAATTGTTCACAAACATTCAGGAAAACTTATTGGTTCTACACGTTTTTTTGAGATACATCCCAAAGATAAAAACCTGGAAATAGGCTGGACATGGCTTCACCCCGACTATTGGTCAACAGGAATTAATTTTGAATGTAAATTATTGATGTTAACCTATTGCTTTGAAACACTTGGTACTATTAGAGTTCAGTTAAAAACAAGAGAAAACAATCTCCGTTCCCGTAAAGCAATTGAAAAAATTGGCGGTGTGTTTGAAGGCATTTTAAGAAAAGATAGAATAAGAGATAATGGAGAAGTCTTGAATTCAGCTTATTACAGCATTTTGGATACGGAATGGAAAAGTGTTAAACCCAATTTAATTGCTAATAGTCCTAAGAAAATAAAATCTTCATTGTAAAGATTAACTAAGAATTTTCACCAAGATAATAACGTGAGTTTTGCTTAAGCAATTTAAATCTATTGGGCTAAAGCCCCATATTGTTGACTATTTTCTTACCACCCCGATAATTATCGGGGTGGCTACTAACCGTAAATAGCCCTGACTTTCAAGTCGGGGATTAGATGAAACATAAGATTAGATGGGCTTTAGCCCAAATTTTAAACGAAACTAACTTTAATAGGAAAACTAATTCTTCGAATCAATAACTCTTCCTGCTTCACATTTAATGGTACGTGAAGGAAATTTGTTAAACATGATCATATCATGTGTTGCAATAAGTACGGCACGTCCACTTTGGCTTATTTCAAGCAATACTTTCATGATTTCTTCAGATGTGTCAGTATCGAGGTTACCGGTGGGCTCATCAGCAAGTATTAATTCAGGATCGTTAAGTAAAGCACGTGCAATAGAGATACGTTGTTGTTCACCACCGGATAGCTCATGTGGCATTTTACTTCCTTTATTCGACAGATGTACTTTTTCCAATACTTCAAGAATGCGTTTTTGCTTGGCCTCTTTATCCGTCCAGCCGGTAGCTTTCAAAACAAACAATAAATTATCATTTACATTTCTATCCGTCAGCAATTGAAAATCCTGAAAGATGATACCTAATTTTCTGCGTAAAAAAGGAATCTCTTTTCTTTTTATGGCTGCTAAATTAAACCCAGAAACGACTGCATTGCCTTCTACCAGGTCTAACTCGGCATACAATGTTTTTAATAAACTGCTTTTGCCACTTCCGGTTTTACCAAGCAAATACACAAATTCACCTTTGCCAATATCCAAAGTAACATTGGTTAGTACCAAATTATGTTTTTGAAATACAGAAACTTTATCGAGGTGGATGATGGAGTCAGATGTCATTAAAAATTTTTGAATTGATGTTTTTTGTTAGAATTAATTTGCAGAATTATAGTTAGTGTTATGTGAAATGGAAGATGTGAAATGGAAAATGTGGTTTTGAGCTTTGCGATTGGCTTTTAACCATCTTACATCTGGCATTTTACATTTTACATATCATTAGTACGTAATTGCAATAAATAATCTTCCGAAAATTACTCTGTAACTGCTTAAGCATTTATTCATTTGTTTCAATACTTTCAACAAAGCTGCGTTAATAACTTTCAAGTATCCCAAATTAAACGCTTTTAATCCTTACTAAATTTGCCTCTTTCATAGCATAAATCAACAATGAACAAGTTAAAAGTAGTACGATTAGTTACTGTATTTTTTATTTCTATTCTTGGAACCGGCTCGGTTTTTTCACAAAAAACAATGATAGTTGTCGATCAGGATGCCGAATTTAAAATGGGTATCGAACTTCTTCAAAAAGAAAAATATGTTGCTGCTCAAAAAAGTTTTACCAAAGTAATTGCTTCACATCATGATGTACAATCACTGTTACGTATAGATGCAGAGTTCTACAAAGCAATTTGTGCCATTGAATTATTTAACAGAGATGGCGAATTGTATTTAAAACAATTTATAAATGGACATCCTGAAAATTCGAAAATAAAAATTGCTTACTTCTATTTAGGTAAATACAATTACTACAAAAAAAAATACCAGGAAGCCATTGCCTGGTTCGAAAAGGTTGATATATATGATCTTACAAGTCCTGAACTTGCTGAGTTTTATTTTAAACGAGGCTACTCAAATTTCTCTCTTGAAAAATTTGAAGTTGCAAAAAAAGATTTTTATGAAATCAAGGATATAGATAGTAAATATGCTGCTTCAGCGAAATATTTTTATGCTCACATCTCTTATGGTGAAAAAAATTATGAAACTGCATTAAAGGATTTTTTGAATCTTAAATACAATGAAATATTCAAAAACGTTGTTCCTTATTACATAGCCCATATCTATTATTTGGAACAAAAATACAATGATGTAATTTCGTATGCTCCAGCATTATTGGATTCTGCAAGCATCAAACGTGCACCGGAAATAGCTCGTATCATTGGCGAATCGTATTTTCATACTTCAAAATTTAATGAGGCCATCCCCTATTTAAAAAAATACGAAAAAGCAACAAGCCCTTTCCCACGTAAGGATAACTATCAATTGGGATATGCATATTATAAAATAAAAGATTATAATAATGCTCGCGATTATTTTATAAATGTTACTTCCGTAGATAATGATTCTCTTGCTCAGAGCGCGTTCTATCATCTTGGAGATTGTTATTTGAAAACAAATCAAAAACAAAAGGCTTTAAATGCCTTTGGTCTGGCCTCCAAACTATCTCTGGATAAAACAATCCAGGAGGATGCCTTATATACCTATGCAAAGCTGTGTTATGAATTAGCTTACAACCCCTATAATGAAGCTATTAAAGCATTTCAGAAATACATAAAAG
>JAHEYA010000031.1 GCA_023251855.1 Bacteroidota bacterium | reverse complement strand
ACCAATGTGTGAATTTGCTCAGATTTTTGGAGCTGAACTCCAGATTTTTAATGTAAACGACAGTAGGATACATCCTAAAACAAACGAAGCCATTGAGGGTATTGCTCTTGAACAATGGATGGGAAATTTAAAACATTCCTATTGGTTCTCTGATAAAAGTAATGTTACAGATGCAATAAATGGCTTTGCAAAAAAATATGAAGCTTCAATGATTGCCATGGTAGCCCGCAAACACTATTTTATTGAAAATATTATACATGAAAGAGAAACTAAGAAAATGGCATTTCATGCAAACATTCCAATTCTTTCCTTACACGATTAAAAAAATGAACTATGAAAATAATAATTAATGACCACCGGAAAATATTTGCTATACAAAAAGAATTTAGTGAGATGTTTCCTTGCTTGAAAATTGAATTTCTTGCTAAACCAAGCAACATTGGAGGGTCTCCAGTAAATAAAGAAATAAAATACTCAAGTAAAACATTGGGTGAATGTCGTCTTATACATAATAAGGGAACAATTACTATTACCCCACAAATGACAGTGATCGGGATGGAAAGAAATTTTAGGGACGTGTATGGATTGTCTGTACAAGTATTCCGCCAATCCGGTAACGCATGGCTTGAAACAAGCGTAACAGATAATTGGACATTGGAGCAACAAAACAGAATGGGAGAGGAATTGAGTAAGAAAAAAAAGAAAAAAGAAAAAAGAAGTTTATCAAAAAAATCAATTTAATATTAAAATTTAATGTGCGGGGGTCAGCACATTAATCACTGACAACAATAAAATGAAAAAACAAACATACTTCTACATTTCGTTTACCTTATTTACTTTGGGTGGCGTTATAAATGCTCAAAACCCCGGTTTCACAATATTCCAGAATGGTCCTTCCATGCACACTGCACGGATAATGCATTACCAAACCCTTCTTCCGGGAAACCGAATAGCCGCTTTTGGCGGTCATATCCCTGGTTTTGTTAGATCAAACACTGCTGAAATATGGGATGGAGGCTCTAATACATGGACACAATATACGATGAATGATTACCGTGACGGGAACGGAATTGCAAAACTGTCGGATGGAAAAATATTTTTGATGGGTGGTTGTTCTTCCGACTATGGTGTAGGTCAGTTAAACAGCACAGAGGTTTTCAATCCATCAAATAATTCATTTACAGCCGGTGGGCCAATGACTTCTGTTCGTACTATGTGCCGTGCAACAACGCTAAATAACGGAAAAGTATTGATAGTGGGCAACTGGTATAGCAATGCAAATTTTGGTAATATTTGCGATTCTTCTGCTACTACCTGTCTGGCAACAGATAGTGTAAAAGAGCAAAGGGCTGCAGCTATTTTGTTACCTACTAATGATGGGAAAGCTTTAGTTATTGGTGGTTACCAGCCCTATAATGGAAGCATTCCGGTAACAAGAGTGGAGTTATATGATAATGTGAACAACACTTTCTCAACACTGCAAACTGACTTAATAAGCGGAGATCCGGGATGGATGCTTTCAACTGGATATGCCTTGGCAGGAGGAAGCGGATTGTCGGAAGATTGCAGGTTGGCAAACGGAAAATACATACTGATGGCTTACAAAAGCAATAATTCAGTCAATGAATATACTCTTGTAAGCTTTGATCCGGCTACAAAAATTTTTGCCAAAATAAATACAACACCTTCTATTCCGAATTACGATCCGGCTAATGGTGATTCAACAGGTTATAGCCTCTGGCCAATGGTTGATAAAGTGAATGATAAAGTTTATTTCTGGGGAATCAAAGGTTCTGCTCCTCCTTTTTATACTAACTTGTTTGCTGTTGATATGGGAACAAATACTTTAGCAATTCCAACTTCATTTATTCCTTTCAGCTTTCTTATTTATACTGCTTCGTCAATAGTGATGAATGATGGGAAAATTTTCGTTTCCGGAGGTTCTTATAATGGTGATAATTTTTCAGCTTTGGATAGTGTGATGATTATAACTCCCTCCATTTTTACTACTCATGTTCTTACTACTACTCAGGCCGACAACAATACATTGAACATTTATCCAAATCCAACAGACGGAATTTTTAATTTAAAATTAAACCCATCTTTAACGAATGGACTTAAAATACAAAGCATTGAAGTTACCAACATATTAGGAGAAAAAATTTATGAAGATGTAAATTTTCAAATTAATTCTTCATCAAATTTTCAAATTGATTTAAGCAAGCAGCCAGGCGGAATTTATACTATCCGATTAAACTCGGAGGAAGGAAGTATTGTTAAAAAACTGGTCAGACGATAAAAGGCAAGCAGTTCAAATAAAAAAAGTAGATCAGAACTTTTATCTGAATAAAATTGAACTGGTGGGTAGGTATTTTAAAATACATGATACTGCCGGAAAATTCATTTTCTTCCATTTTCATTTTTTGCAACGATATATAATTTTTTCAAATAGAATTTATAGCGAATTAGAATTGTATGTGTGTTACTGCAAAAACTTTCAGGGCTGAAGTCCCTAATGTTATCTGTTTTCCAAACCGCACGCTTAAGCGTGGGGTTAATTCAATTATCAAAGTCCGGGGGGCTTTAGCCCTGAAAACCCTTATTCGATATAAACTCTAATAAATAAAAAAAATAATAGTCAATATCCTAGTGGGAACTCGCTTTGAGGAAATTTTTGGATATAAACAGACTCTTAAAGATACATAGCCAGTGCTTGTTTGTAATGGAATACAATCAATGGCATTTTAGTGTGGTATGCCATCTTTTTGGTAATGCTGGTTCCAAAAATTTTATCAAACATATTGCGATGACGGGTTGACATAGCAATCAAATCAGGGGAATTTTGTTCGATATGTTTATCCAAAACCTTGGTTAAATGTTTTCCATAAACTAATTTGTAAACTAATTTTTTGTAGTTGATTTTTTTCTGGATTTTGTTCATGAATTCATTCATAAACACTTCTTCACTAAAATGTGTGAATTCGTCATCAGAAGCATGAAGAACCAAAATTTCCGCGTTGAATGGCTTAGCAATTTCAATCAAATTTTTCAAAGCAGGAACATCGCTTTCGCGATAATCGGTTGCATAGGTAATTTTTTTTATTCCTTTGAATTTTGCCCCCTCAGGAATAGCTATCACAGGGCAGTTGGCCTTTTCTATAATACTGGCTGTATTGCTTCCCATTAGTATTTCTTTAATCCCACTTGCTCCTTTTGTTCCCATAACAATAAAATCCGTTTTTTTCTCTTTAATAGTTTCGATAATTGCATTCACTGCCAGATCATATTTACTCAGGAGTTCACACTTCACTTTTTGGGGCTTAATTATTTTAAGATATAATGATTGAAGTTGTTTGTCGGATTTTTTTTTGAAAACGGCAATTACTTCAGAAGCATTTTGGTTGGTTTAATTTGGTTCAGTATGGATTACATGAAACGCATGCAGTAAAATGATCTTTGCATTTTCTTTTTTAGCCAACTCAATTGAATACTCAATAGCATTAATGGAGTTTTTTGAAAAATCGGTAGGAACTAAAATTATTTTCATGTTTTATTTTTTTATATTTTTGATTTGGCGTGTGTCAAAGTTATAATCCTACCAAACTTTCAGGAATGATATTTATCAGTTCTGTATATGATATTATTCATTTCTGTCATTGATCATAATATTGACCTTAGAAGCTGTCTAAAAATGATTTTAAAAAATATTATACATTAACGAATAGTTTAATTTCATCGAGATGTAAAAGTCCTTCTCCTTTGGAGAAGGATTTAGGATGAGGTCAAAAAATGCAGATTTAGTGCACTTAGTAAAATATTTTATTCAAATTTAGACAGTTACTTAGATAAAAATTTAAAATATAACCATCGTCCAAATGAAATTAAAGGCAGTTGAACAATTTCTTATTGGAATAGCCGGATTGACAAGGTTTGCTTTTCGTTTTTTTAAAGAAGTTTTTACCCCTCCTTTTGAATTAAAAGAAACTCTGAAACAAGCTTATGAAGTTGGATACAGGTCACTTCCCTTAGTAGGACTTACTGCATTTATCATGGGTTTGGTAATTGCTATGCAATCCAGACCAACCCTTATTGAGTTTGGCGCAGGTGCCTGGCTTCCGGCAATGTCTGGTGTGAGCATTATAAGAGAAATCGGTCCAGTAGTTACTGCTCTTATGTGTGCGGGAAAAGTGGGTTCAAATATTGGTGCTGAATTAGGTTCAATGAAAGTCACCGAGCAAATAGATGCAATGGAAGTATCCGGTACCAACCCTTTTAAGTTTGTTGTGGTTACAAGAATCGTAGCAACTACTCTGATGCTGCCCGTTCTTACAGTATTTGCCGACTCTTTTTCGCTGTACGGTGCTTTTGTTGCAACTAATATCAAAGGACATATAAGTTTTAGTTTGTTCTTCAATCAGGTATTTGAGAAACTCGTTTTTTTAGATGTGGTTCCTTCACTTACCAAAACAATTTTTTTTGGCTTTGCAATCGGATTAGTGAGTTGTTATCAGGGGTATAATTCCCAAAAGGGAACTGTAGGGGTTGGTAAATCAGCCAATGCTGCGGTGGTGATGTCATCATTGCTGATTTTTATAATTGACTTACTTGCTGTACAAATCACCAATTTGTTTATGAAGTACTGATTTTATATGGATACAAATGAACCTATAATCGAAATTAGTCATCTCAAAAAATCGTTTGGTGATAATCAGGTATTGAAGGGAATTGATTTCACCTTGTCAAAAAATGAAACTGTTGTAGTTCTTGGAAAATCAGGTTGTGGCAAATCAATACTTATCAAATGTATTGTAGGATTGGTAAAGCCCGATTCAGGATTACTAAAAGTGTTAGGTAAAAATATTTTTGAACTTAACCAACATCAATTGGATATGATTCGTGAAAAAATTGGTTTTGTATTTCAAAATAGCGCTCTATATGATTCAATGACAGTAAGAGAAAATTTAGAATTCCCTTTAAGAAAACATAATAAAAAAAAATCGCTGGCAGAAGTGAATGAACTTGTAAAGGAAGCATTGATAAATGTTGGGCTGTTAGATGCAATTAACATGATGCCCTCAGAGCTTTCCGGAGGAATGCGAAAAAGGGTGGGGCTTGCCCGTTCCCTGATTTTAAAACCTGAAATAATGCTTTATGATGAACCAACAACCGGTCTGGATCCAATAACAGCAAAAGAGATTACCGGTTTAATGCTCAAAATGCAAAAAAAATATAATATCTCGTCCATTGTTATTTCACATGATATGACCTGTGCGCGGTTAACAGCCAACAGGATGTTGGTATTGATTGACGGAATATTTTATGCCCAGGGAACTTTTGATGAATTACAGAAATCACCAGATGAAAAAATTCACGCTTTTTTTGAATGATAAATATGAATAAGGAAATCAGAAATAATATTGTATTAGGCTTGTTTGTAATCATAGGAGTAATTCTTTTGGTTGTAGCCATTTATTTTGTGGGGTCGAAAAAAAATATGTTCAGTTCCACATTTAAAGTTGTTGCTGTTTTTAATGAAGTGAATGGTCTGCAAATAGGCGGTAATGTGAGGCTGAAAGGAATTGACATTGGAACAATAAAAAGTGTGCAGATCATTAATGATTCAACTGTGGTCGTAATCATGCACATTGAAACCCAGGTAAAACCTTTCCTAAAAAAGAATGCCATCGCAAGCATAGGCACTGATGGATTAATGGGAAACAAAATACTTAACCTGCGTAATGGAAAATTATTTTCAGAACCGGTTCGGGAAAACGATACACTGGAAACGATACCTCCGCTTGAAAGTGATGAAATACTCCGCACATTAAGTATGACAAATGACAATGTAAAATTTATCACTGATGGTTTAAAAAAAATGACCGATAAAATAAATAACAGCAATTCACTTTGGAGTTTAATGTCGGATACAGCAATTGCGGAAAATTTAAAACAAGCTATAGTAAGCATAAAGCTTACGGGTAGTTCTTCAGCGGTTATCACTGGGGATCTTAGCAGTATTGTTCAAAATGTAAGATCGGGAAAAGGACTGGTTGGCGCATTGTTGACAGATACTACATTCTCACCTAAGTTAAAACAAACAATTGTTGGGATAAAATTTGTTAGCGATTCAATGGCAATGATCTCAGGCGATCTTAGAAGTGTTTCTCAAAAAATCAAAAATGGCAGTGGTGCTATTGGAACACTTCTTATGGATACTGCCTTTGTTCATAACCTGAACAAGAGTATTGAAAATATAAAAAATGGGGCAGGAGGGTTCAATGAGAATATGGAAGCATTGAAACACAGTATTTTTCTTCGAAAATATTTTAAGAAAAAAGCCAAAGAAAACATGAAAAAGAAATAGGCTTTGTTTTTATAGAGCCAAGCACCATCCGTTTCATTAGAGCAAACAGGGGTTTAAACAAATCAATCTTATGACAACATTCAGCAATCTCATAAATTCAAATCAACCTGTACTGGTTGATTTTTTTGCTGAATGGTGCGGGCCTTGTAAACAACTTGCACCTGTACTAAAAGAAATTTCTTCTCAGGTAAATGGCAAAGCCAGAATAATTAAAGTGGATATAGATAAAAATCCAACTGCAGCTGCAAAATACAATGTTCAGTCGGTTCCAACTCTTATCATTTTTAAGAACGGGGAAATTAAATGGAGACAATCCGGAGCTTTACCTAAGCAACAACTTTTGGAAATAATTTCAAGATTTTATTAGTCAGTAGGAATTTAAAATTGCTCTTCCCCAAAACTAATTCTATTCCGGTTGTTTTAAATATTACAACCTTGCCGAAGTCCGCATCACGACATATTCACACCAAGCATTTTATTATCGATAATCCATAGTAAATCTCTATTTAGCTACTATCATTTTTTTCACTGAATGTGTTGTTCCTTCGTCTAAACAATAAAAATAAATCCCATTTACAAGATCGGTAGCATTTATTGTTACCACGTATTTTCCTTTAGCCACAAGAGTATTAAAGATGTTTTTAACTTCTTTGCCATTTATATCATACACTTTCAAACTGAGAGATGATTGTTTTTCAACTGTAAATTCTATTTTAGAATCTAAGCTAAATGGGTTGGGATAATTTTGTCCTAAGAAAATGTCAGGATTTGAATTTATACTTTCTTCAAGGTTGGTTGTTCCACCTGTTGTTGAAAGAATTATTGTACCCGCTTCACCAACAGCCCATCCGGCAGTTGCATTTTCAAAATGCACCGCATTTAAACCGTTTAAGGTAAATTTATTTTGAGTCCAATTCGTGCCACCATTTACTGTAGATACAATTCCTCCTGCTGAACCAACTGCGTATATATTATTTTCATCAATTGCACAAATGCTTGTCCAGCTTGGAGAAACAGACATAGAAGGAAGCGTTTGCTGAACGAACACCCCGTTGGAAACTGATTTGTAAATTTTGTTTGAACTTGCAGCAAGCCATATTGCTTTTCTTGGAACAATATGAATGCCATTAATTGAGCTTGTAGCCGGAGTTGTAACAGTGCTCCACGATTCTCCCAGATCATTTGTTTTTAATAATGTTCCTTGAACACCGGCAGCAAATCCAACATAACCAGTATCCACTGGTGGTGCATCAGGGAGGTTATAAGAAAAATATACATAATTAAGACTTTTTGTTGTTCCGCTATTTTTTCTAACCCATGTATTTCCTCCATCGCTTGTCTTCATCACCATTCCTGAATCGCCAACAGCAACCCCAACTTGGTTGGAAAAGAAAAATACACTCCATAATTTTCCTCCGAAATGTTCAACTGTATCTGAAGTCCAATTCGCGCCTCCATCAGTTGTTTTTGCATAAATAGCTCTTGCCCCGTTTGATCCAACAGCGTATCCGGTGGAAGTACTTGGAAAATGAACACCAAGCAAAGTAGCATTTGTTATGGTTGATTTCAACGACCAGTTTTGACCTGCATCAGAAGTGGTATAAATTTTTGCATCGGCCCATCCGCCATTCTGGGTTAGCGAATCACCTACTGCACATCCATTATTTGCACTGGTAAACCAAGAACTCCAAAAGGTGGTGCGCGATCCCATATCCATGTGTGTCCAGTTTAGACCACCATTTGTGGTTTTCATCATTTTTCCTTTATCACCAACCAAATATCCATAGGATGAATCTATCATTTGCACTTTGCGTATCGTTTTCCATTGTACAAAATCACCCATGATAGAGGTCCAGTTGTTACCTCCATCAGTTGTTCTTTTCGCCACACCCATTTCGCCACCCGCAACACCAATACTTCCGTTGAAACTTACTCCATAAAGAGATTTTGTATTTATATTTCCAGCATTGATAGTTGTCCAACCGTTGAAATTGGTATTGGATCTCAGAATAACTCCATCATATCCTACGATCCAGGCAACTGTATCACTCATGTAAATGGAGTTTAAAGAATAGGAAGTGCTAATTGCAAAGGTGTTCCAACTCGCGCCACCATTAGTTGTTTTGTAAAGTGCTGTATTAGAAAAGAAACCACCGCATACAATAAATCCTACACTTGTATCAGCACTTGAAAAAGATATTTCATTAACAGTTTCTGTTATATTGGTAGAGGTTTTTGTCCAGCTTTGTCCGCCATTTGTTGTTTTTAAAAGATCACCACCAAATGCAGAAACAGCAAAACCTGTTTGAGTATTTCTGAAATACATTGAGGTGAGAAAATTTGTTGTTCCGCTGGCTACCTGAACCCATGAAGTACCGCTGTTTGTTGTTCTCACAATCATTCCTCCTTCACCAGCGGCTATAGCGGTTGTTGAAGACAATGCCTTTACTGCATAAAAATGATTTGTAGTTCCTGAATTTTGTATTCCCCAATTCGCCCCACCATCATTGGTGTGCAGAATTGTTCCATAAACTCCAACAGCCCATCCATTATTTCTATTAATAAAACTCAGGCTTCTCAAATCATTGCCCTGCGGTTTTGGATTTTGAAACTCCCATCCTGTCTGGCAAAAGCCGAAACCTATCATTGCAAAGTTGCAAATTGTGAAAAGTAGTGTTTTTTTCATTTTATTTTGTTTTAGTAAATCACGAAGCAAAACTATTTCATTAAGTTCCAGAAACTATTGATATTCATCAGTTCTGTAGGTGATATTGCTCATTTCTGATATTGCTCATTATTGTTACTTTTGTTGTCGATGAAAACAATCTCCATTCAGTTTCTCGGTGCCGCTTCCACAGTAACCGGTTCAAAGCATCTGCTTAAGACACCAGAGAAAAATATTTTAATTGATTGCGGTCTTTTTCAGGGATTAAAATCATTACGGTTAAAAAACCGGGAACCACTTCCGGTTGCTATTGATCAAATAGATGTAGTAATTCTCACCCATGCTCATCTTGACCATTGTGGGTATATCCCATTGTTGGTAAAATCAGGATTTAAAGGAAAAATTTTAATGACTCCTCCAACCAAAGATCTTGCAACAATAATTCTTCGCGACAGCGCAAAAATTCAGGAAGAGGATGCTGAGCGTGAAAACAGGCATGGAATCTCAAAACACAACCCTTCGCGTCCGCTTTATACATTAAAAGATGCAGAAAATGCTTTAAAACAATTTTATGTTTACAGCGATAATCAGTGGATAAAAATTTCAGAGAATATTGAATTTCGTTTTATTAAGAATGGGCACATACTCGGTTCTGCATTTATTGAAATGAATTGCTTTGGCAAAAAAATTGTTTTTTCCGGTGATATCGGAAGAAAAGAATCTCTCTTACTGAATGCGCCTTCTGTTTTGGAAGAGGCTGATTTTTTGCTAATGGAAAGCACCTATGGCGATCGTCTTCACTCAACAAGTTCTACAAAAGACCAACTTGCAGAGGTTATCAATGATACAGTTCATCAAAAAGGAAATCTCCTTATTCCAAGCTTTGCTGTGGGAAGGGCACAGGAATTGATGCACCTGGTCAATCAACTCAAAAAAGAAAACCGTATTCCAAATATTCCGGTATTTATGGATAGCCCTATGGGTGCCAATGCTACAGAAATTTTGCATAAATATCCTGCCTGGCATAAACTTTCTGAGAAGGAGTGTTATGCTGTTTGTAACGATATACAGATTATTACAGACTATCACGATACTCAAAAAGTAATTCTTCTGAAAGAAAGTAAAATTGTAATTGCTGCAAGTGGCATGATGACAGGCGGGCGGGTGTTGGAGTATTTGAAAAAATATTTGGGGAATAAAAGAAATACTATTTTACTTGTGGGCTTTCAAGCCCAAGGAACCAGAGGCAGGGCATTGAAAGAAGGTGTACGAGAAATAAAAATGTACGGAAAATATTATCATGTAAATGCAAAAGTCAATGAGATAACTTCTCTCTCAGCTCATGGCGACCAACAGGAAATGCTGGATTGGATGAAACAATTCAAAAAGAAACCGCAGAAAATTTTTCTTGTACACGGGGAACCTCAGGCGCAAGAGGTTTTTAGAGTTAAAATTCAGGATGAATTAAAAATTAAAGTTGTTGTTCCCAACCAAAATGATGAGGTTGTGCTTTTTGAAGTTTGAAAAAATTTAGTTTCTTTTTAAGACTGCTTAATTTATATATCCCCTCCCTATAAAATACTGCAGCTTCGCTAACTATATTTCTGATTGTGTCTATGGATTATAACTACTTGATTTTTATCATCAACAATCCTGTCCATTATCATATTTTTAGGAGAAGCTCAATTCTATTTTTGTTGTGAACTTTTTTAAGATTAGTTACAATAATAAATAATTACAGGATTATGAAAACAAAATTGAAAAATATTTTAATTGTACTTTTCTCATTTTTCCTGTTGTTTTTATTTCAGCCAAAAATCAATGGACAGGAGTCAATTAAGCACGATGTAGATCAGGAAAATAAATTTAAGTATGCAGTTGGTGCTGGTGCAGGGTTTACAACCGGGTATGGTTTATCTTACAGATATTTTCCATCTAAATATGGGGCACAAGTTAATTTTGCCCCATATCATACTAAAGAAATAGATAGGTATAGCCTAGGACTTACTTTATTGTATATGATGATTGAAAGTAAAACAACCAATCTGTTTTTATATCAGGGTAACCATTATTATTACAACTCTGAAATAATGTACTATACTGACTTGAATCAAACAACGCAAACAACGCAAACAACTCAACCAAGCCCTATTCAAAGAACAAATAGAGATAGTTATGTTAATAATGGAATTGGAATTGGCATTGAGTTTATTGTATCAAAACGAATTGGATTTAATCTTATGGCCGGATATGCAGCTTATAAAAATTTTGAGCAGTTAAATTTTACAGGTGAATCTGCCTTATACTTTAAGTTTGGAGGCAATCATGATTTATTCCCCTAAAACTATTCGAATAGGCGCAATATTGGTAACAGTAGGTAGGAAACAAAAAAAACTGCAATTAACAACGCAGCTATTATGTATCCGCTGGCACATTTGTAGCCATTTTTTCAATGGAAGATATTTTTCATTGGCAACGAGCTGAAGTTGAATGAATTATTTGGTTTGAGAAAACCCAATCCAAAACCCAATGCATCCAACCACAGCCAGCCATATATTGGCATATTTGGTCACGACCCCCTGATTCTTCAAAAACCCACTGTTTAAAGTACTCCAGATATGACTAAAGTCATTTGTTAGAGTGACTTACATCATTTCCAAGCTATATCACTATATCAATATTTGCATAACAAAATGTCAAAGCAAAATATCATATTAAAGGAAAATTACTATCCTCTTGCAGAAGCGTTGAAATCAATCGGTCATCCTGAGCGGATTGCCATTATGAATCTGATATGCAGTTCTAAGGAAAGAAGGATGATGGTAAAAAATATTTACGAATTATTGGGAATAGAACAACCGATTGCTTCAAAACATTTGGGAATTTTAAAAAGGTGCGGAATCCTTGAACGGAAAACGGAAGGAGCAAGCACATATTACTGCCTATGTAAAAATAATAAGATGGCAGAACAGGTTTACAAGTGTCTGTGCAATAAATAAAATGATAGAGAAAATAATATCATGGTCAATTCATAACCGATTCTTCGTTTGGGTAGGGATAGCAATGATTATTGCCGGAGGAGTTTATTCCATTTACGAAACGCCAGTAGATGCA